>NZ_JASCPA010000095.1:0-10381 GCF_029959715.1 Pseudomonas sp. PS02288
CCCCGGCGGCGGCCCACCCCCCCCCCGCCCTCCTCGGGGGGGGGGGGGGGGGGGGGGGGGCCGCCCCCCCCGGCCCGCCACCCTCTCCCCAACCCTCTCCCGCAAACGGGAGAGGGGGCAGACCGCAAAACATTTGAGGGATATTGAACATGCAATGGGAAACCGTGATCGGGCTGGAAATCCACGCACAGCTCGCCACCCAATCGAAGATATTCTCCGCCAGCGCCACCACCTTCGGCGCCGAGCCGAACACCCAGGCCAGCCTGGTCGACCTCGGCATGCCCGGCGTTCTGCCGGTGCTCAACGAGGAAGCGGTGCGCATGGCCTGCAAGTTCGGCCTGGCGATCGACGCCGAGATCGGCGCGCGCAACGTCTTCGCGCGCAAGAACTACTTCTATCCCGACCTGCCCAAGGGCTACCAGATCAGCCAGATGGAGCTGCCCATCGTCGGCAAGGGCTTCCTCGACATCACCCTCGAGGACGGCACCCTCAAGCGCGTCGGCATCACCCGCGCGCACCTCGAGGAAGACGCCGGCAAGAGCCTGCACGAAGACTTCCACGGCATGAGCGGGATCGACCTCAACCGCGCCGGCACGCCGCTGCTGGAAATCGTCTCCGAGCCCGACATCCGCTCGGCCAAGGAAGCCGTGGCCTACGCCAAGGCGATCCACGCGCTGGTGCGCTACCTGGGCATCTGCGACGGCAACATGGCCGAAGGTTCGCTGCGCTGCGATTGCAACGTCTCGGTGCGGCCCAAGGGCCAGGCCGAGTTCGGAACCCGCGCCGAGATCAAGAACGTCAACTCGTTCCGCTTCATCGAGAAGGCGATCAATCACGAGGTGCAGCGCCAGATCGAACTGATCGAGGACGGCGGCAAGGTGGTCCAGGAAACGCGCCTGTACGACCCGAACAAGGATCAGACCCGCTCCATGCGCAGCAAGGAGGAAGCCAACGACTACCGTTACTTCCCCGATCCGGACCTGCTGCCGGTGGTCATCGAGCCGAGCTTCCTCGCTGCCGTGCGGGCCACCCTGCCGGAATTGCCGACGCAGAAGCGCGAGCGCTTCCAGGCCGCCTTCGGCCTCTCCGTGTACGACGCCAGCGTGCTCTCCGCCAGCCGTGAACTGGCCGACTACTTCGAGCAGGTGCAGCACGTCAGCGGCGACGCCAAGCTGGCCGCCAACTGGGTGATGGGCGAGCTCTCCAGCCTGCTCAACAAGGATGGCCTGGAGATCGAGCAGTCGCCGGTTTCGGCCGAGCAACTGGGCGGGATGATCCTGCGGATCAAGGACAACACCCTCTCCGGCAAGCTCGCCAAGATGGTCTTCGAGGCCCTGGCGGCCGGCGAAGGCGCGACGGCCGATGAGGTCATCGAGAAGAAGGGTCTCAAGCAGGTCACCGATTCCGGCGCCATCGAGAAGATGCTCGACGAAGTGCTGGCCGCCAACGCCGAACAGGTCGAGCAGTACCGCGCCAGCGACGTGGCCAAGCGCGGCAAGATGTTCGGCTTCTTCGTCGGCCAGGCGATGAAGGCGAGCAAGGGCAAGGCCAATCCCGGCCAGGTCAACGAGCTGCTGAAGAAGAAGCTGGAAGGCTGAAACGTTGCCTCTCCGGGCGAGTCGCTGCACCCGGAGAGGTTTCGTGGAATTTGTCTCATCGCGCAGCGGTCATAGTGCGAAGCCCGGCGCGCCGTCGGGTATCCCTAAGGATCGCGGGCAGCGCCCGCCGCATGGAGCGACCGATGCGCCGAACCGCCTGCCTGATGATCTCCGCACTGCTGCTCGCCGGCTGCTCCAGCCTCGATCGCGGTGTCACTCGCCCCGGATCATCCGCCACCAGCGCCACCGGCTACAGCGAAACCGGCCAGGCCTCCTACTACGGCGCGCGCCACCACGGCAAACGCACGGCCAGCGGCGACGCCTTCGACCAGAACGCCCTCACCGCCGCACACCGCAGCCTGCCGTTCGGCACACAGGTGCGGGTAACCAACCTGGCCAACCAGCACCAGGTGGTGGTGACCATCAACGACCGCGGCCCGGTTTCCCGGCGGCGCCTGATCGACCTCTCGAAGAAAGCCGCCGAAGCCCTCGGCATGCTCGACAGCGGCGTCGCCAAGGTCCGCGTGGAAGCCCTAGACTGAGCGCTTCATCGAGCCAACCGGAGACCCACATGAACGAACGGGACAATGGCGAACGCATTCGCCGCGAAGTGATGGGCGACGCCTACGTCGATCGCGCACTGAACAACGCCACCGAGTTCAGCCAGCCGTTGCAGGACTTCGTCAACCAGAACGCCTGGGGTTCGGTCTGGGCTCGCGACGGCCTGTCGCGGCAGACGCGAAGCCTGATCACCCTGGCCACGCTCACCGCCCTGAAATGTCCGCAGGAGCTGAAAGGCCACGTGCGCGGCGCGCTGAACAACGGCTGTACGGTGGAAGAAATCCGCGAAGCGCTGCTGCACTGCGCGGTCTACGCCGGCGTCCCGGCGGCCATCGACGCTTTCCGCGCCGCCCAGGAAGTCATCGACGACTACGTGCCCAAGGCCTGATCCGCCTCAGATCACTCCCGCCGACTGCAGGACCAGCAGCCCGACGTTGGTGGTCACCACCGCCGCCAGCGTGGTGATGACGATGATCGCCGCGGCGAGTTCATGGTTGCCGCCCATGGCCCGAGCCATGACGAAACTGGCCGCCGCGGTGGGACTGGCGAAGTAGAGGAACAGCACGCCCAGATCGGCGCCGCGGAAGCCGCACAGGTAGGCGCCCAGGGTGCTGAAGAACGGCACCCAGATCATCTTCAGCGAACTCGAACCGATCGCCAGGCGGCTGCTTGCGCGCAGCGAGTCCAGCGACAGCGTGCCGCCGATGCAGATCAGCGCCAGCGGCATGGTCATCTGCGCGAAGTAGTGCCCGGACGTCATCGCCCAGGCCGGCAGGCGGATATGGAAGTAGGCGAACGGGATCGCGGCCAGCACGCCGATGATCAGCGGGTTGCGCAGGATGCTCTTGGTCAGGCTCCAGACATCGGCCTTGGCCACGGGGCTGTAGACCGCCAGCACCACCGACGAGAGGCTGTTGTAGAACAGGATCACCGCGCCAGCGAGTACGCCGCCCAGCGACAGACCGTAGTCGCCGTACATGCTGGTGGCGAGCGCCAGGCCGATGATGCCGTTGTTGCCGCGAAACGCGCCTTGCGTATACACGCCGCGATCCTCGCGCGGACAGCGCAGGATCGCCCAGCCCCAGGCCAGCAGGAACCCGCCCAGCGTGGCGGCGGCGAAATAGCCAAGCAGCTTGGGTTGCATCGCCTGGCTCAGGTCGGCTTCGACGATGCCGAGGAACAGCAGGGTCGGCATCGTCGCGTTGAACACCAGTGAGGACGCAGTGTTGACGAACGCGGCATCGATCAGTTGCACGCGCCGCAGCAACACGCCGACGAAGAGCATCGCGAACACCGGTGCGGTGATGTTCAGGGTTTCATGGAGGAGTGCGAACATGTCGGCTCACGCAAGTACTTAGGCGGCTAATGATACATGCCCGCACCCTTCCCTAGCGTTTCCCGTGCGTCGTTTCATCTCGGCCAGGCGTACAAATGAAAAGAGCGCCTCGCGGCGCTCTTCGGTGTTGCAGGGTATTCAGCGTCGAACCGGACGCTTCTGCAGCTTGCGCTGCAGGGTGCGCCGGTGCATGCCCAGCGCCCGCGCGGTGGCGGAGATGTTGTTGTCGTGCTCGGCGAGCACACGCTGGATGTGCTCCCACTGCAGGCGGTCGACCGACATCGGGTTTTCCGGCACCAGGTTTTCCAGGTCGGCATGCTCGGAGAGCATCGCGGTGAGCACGTCGTCGGCATCCGCGGGTTTGCACAGGTAGTTGCTGGCGCCGCGCTTGATCGCCTCGACGGCGGTGGCGATGCTCGAGTAGCCGGTGAGGATCAGCACCTTCATTTCCGGGTCCAGCTCGAGCATCTTCGGCAGCAGGACCAGGCCGGACTCGCCCTCCATCTTCAGGTCGAGCACCGCGTAGTCGGGCAGGTCCTGCTTGGCGATGGCCAGGCCTTCCTCGGCGGAGCCTGCAACGCTGACGCGCAGGCCGCGTCGTGTCATGGCACGCGCCATCACACGGGTGAAGGTGGCGTCATCGTCCACCAACAGCAGGTGGGGCTGCTCCTCGCCGTCGAACAGGGATTCCTCGCTCATCTTCCACTCCTCAAATGCTGGCGCCCGTTCGTCACAGGCTGTAGCGGCGCGGCAGGCGCAGCTCGGTGAGCGTGCCGCCGTCTTCATGGTTGTAAAGTTTAACCGTGCCGCCGGCACGGGTGACGCTGGCCTGGCTGAGGAACAATCCGAGGCCGAAGCCCCTGCCCTTGGTGGTGAAGAAGGGCTTGCCCAGTTGCTCGGCGATGGCCAGTGGCACGCCGGCACCATGGTCGCGAATGCTCAGCTCGATCCATTGGATGTCCCAGCCGAGCTGGATATCCAGGTCGTCCGGGCAGGCATCCGCGGCGTTGTTCAACAGGTTGAGCAGCGCCTGGGTCAGATCCGGCGGCGGCAGCACCCGCGGCGCGGCGCCCTGGCCGATGCACTGGAAGCGATAGCTGGCCTCCGGGCGCATCAGGTGCCAACGACGCAGCACCGCTTCGAGCCATTCAAGCGCAGTCTGTTCCTGGACGGCTTGACGGCGGTCAGCTTCGGCGGCGCGAACCAGTTGCTGCAGGGTGTCCTTGCACAGCTGGACCTGCTCCTGCAGAACCGCCAGGTCTTCCTGCAGCAGCGGGTTCTTGTGCTCGATGCGCAGCTCCTTGATCAGCACGCTCATGGTCGCCAGCGGCGTGCCCAGCTCGTGGGCCGCGCCGGCGGCCTGGGTGGCGACGGCCAGCAGCTGCTCGTCGCGCATGCCCTCCTCGCGCCGTTCGGCCTGCAACTGGTCCTGACGACGCAGCGCCCCTGCCATCTTGACCACGAAGAAGGTGATGAACGCCGCCGACAGCGCGAAGTTCAACCACATGCCGAACAGGTGCAGGCTGATGATCATCGCCTCGTGCTCGACATTCAGGTGCAGCGGTTCGTACCAGATCAGCAGGACCGTGTAGCAACTGAGCGCCAGCCCGCTGAGCACCATCGAGTAGAGCCACGGCAGGATCGCCGCGGCGATGGTCAGGGGCACCAGGTAATAGGACACGAAGGGGTTGGTCGAGCCGCCCGAATAGAACAGCAGCAGGCTGTGGATGATCATGTCGCAGGCCAGCTGGACGGCGTATTCCAGCTCGGTCACCGGCCAGGGCGCGCGCAGGCGCAGGGCGGCCAGAACGCAGAACGCCGCGGAAATCATCAGCGTGACGCTGAGCTCGACCCAGGGCAGCGGAAGGATGTCGGTGGCGTAGGCGAAACCCACGGAGCCGGCCTGGGCCGCCAGCACGAGGACCCGGATCAGGATCAGGCGCCAGAGGTTCTGGCGGCTGGCGGAGAGCAATTGGACAGGGGCTAGCATGGTCACTCCAGATGAGCGGCGGAGTATACCAAGCCCGACCTGGTGCCCACTGCGTGCGGCAACGCACCACAGATTCGCCGGAACCTGAGGCATTCGCTGAAACGAATCCCCCGGCGCCGCCTGTTGGAACCGACGCCTGCCTGCGGCATGCTGGCGTAACCGCCGCTGCGCACAGCAAGCCAGAACATGGCGGCGCATCGATGGTCTGAACCGTCGTCAAGGCGCCGCTTGCGCCCCCCCATCAAGGAGTCATGCATGTCTGCCGTTTCCTCCCCCGTCGCGCTGTTCGCCCTGTTTGGTGCACTGGTGGCGCTGCCCGCGCACGCCGACGAACTGCACTACAACCAGGTTTCCCTGCATGCCGAGGTGAGCAGCGAAGTCGCCCACGACCGCATGCTGGTGACGCTCTACAGCGAAGCCCAGGACAGCGACCCGGCCAAGCTGGCCGCCGGCATCACCACCTCGATCAACGCCTCGCTGGCCGAGGCGCGCAAGGTCAAGGCCGTGGAAACCAGCCTGGGCAGCCGCAACAGCTACCCGATCTACGACGACAAGGGTCAGCAGATCACCGGCTGGCGCGAACGTGCCGAACTGCGCCTGGAAAGCTCGGATTTCGCCGCCCTGTCCAAGCTCACCGGCGAGTTGCTCAAAGACCTGAAGATGGCCGGAATGAACTTCAGCATCTCCGATCCGTTGCGCAAGAAGAACGAAGACGCGCTGCTCAAGGAATCGGTCGCCGCCTTCCGCGAGCGCGCCCAACTGACCAGCGAAGCGCTGGGCGGCTCCTCCTACAAGATCGTCAGCCTCAACCTGAGCAGCAACGGCTTCCAGGCGCCGCGGCCGATGTACGCGATGGCGATGAAAGGCGCGATGCGCGATGCCGCGCCGACGCCTGAAATCGAAGCCGGCACCAGCCAGGTGACCGTCAGCGCCGACGGCGTCATCGAAGTGCAGATGCCCTGATCCGGCGTCGTCCGGCGGCCGGTTGCAGCGTCGATACGGACACGCCACTCGGTACGCCGCATGATTGCGACGCAATGGGCGTCGCCAGGTAGAGTGGCCGTACGTACAGCGCTCCGGAGAGAACCGTCCATGTCCCCACGCCGCCGCTCCCGCGCCGCCCTGTTCGTGGTTTGCCTGCTCAGTGCGGCAGCCAGTGCGGCGCCGAGCAGCCTGGTGGTGTGCAGCGAAGCCAGCCCGGAAGGCTTCGACATCGTCCAGTACACCGCGGCGGTGACCGCCGATGCCTCGGCGGAAACCCTGTTCGACCGGCTGATCCGCTTCGCGCCAGGCAGCACCGAGCTGCAACCGGGGCTTGCGCAGAGCTGGCAGGTCTCCGACGACGGCCTGAGCTACACCCTGCAGCTACGCCGCGGGGTGAAGTTCCACCGCAGCAAGACCTTCACCCCGAGCCGCGACTTCAATGCCGACGACGTGCTCTGGAGCTTCCAGCGCCAGCTCGACCCGCAGCATCCGTGGCACGCGCTGTCGCCACGCGGCTTCCCGTATTTCGAATCGATGGCCTTCGGCGACCTGATCGAGCGCATCGAAAAGCTCGACGACTACCAGGTGCGCTTCGTCCTGCGCCACCCCGAAGCGCCCTTCCTCGCCGACCTGGCGATGGGCTTCGCCTCGATCTACTCGGCCGAGTATGCCGCGCAACTGCTTGCCGCCGGCACGCCGGAGAAGCTCAACAGCGAGCCGATCGGCACCGGACCGTTCATCTTCGAGCGCTACGCCAAGGACGCGCAGATCCGCTTTCGCGGCAACCCGGACTACTGGGACGGCGCGCCGCCGATGGACCGGCTGATCTTCGCCATCACGCCTGATCCGAACGTGCGCCAGCAGAAGCTCAAGGCCGGCGACTGCCAGATCGCCGTGTACCCGCGGCCCACCGACATCGCCCAGTTGAGGAGCGAGCCGGAACTGAAAGTGCTCGAGCTGGATTCGCTGATGGTCGCCTACATCGCCCTCAACGTGCGCCATCCGCCGCTCGACGATCCGCGCGTGCGCCAGGCGATCAACCTGGCCTTCGACAAGCCGGCCTACCTGCGCGCGCAGTTCGGCGAGGGCAATGCCAGCCCGGCGGTGGCGCCGTATCCGCCGACGCTCTGGGGCCAGGACGAAACGCTCGCCGGCTGGCCGTACGATCCGCAGCGCGCACGGCAGCTGCTGGCGGAAGCCGGACATGCCGACGGCTTCAGGCTGAGCATCTGGACCCGTCCCGGCGGCGGCCCGACCAACCCCAATCCGGGCATCGGCGCGCAGATGCTGCAGGCCGACCTGGCCGCCATCGGCGTGCAGGCCGAGGTGCGGGTGTTCGAGTGGGGCGAGCTGATCAAGCGCGCGAAGAACGGCGAGCACGACCTGGTGTTCATGGGCTGGAGCGGCGACAACGGCGACCCGGACAATTTTCTCACGCCGAACCTGTCGTGCGCCGCGGCGAAGTCCGGGGAGAACCAGGCCGGCTGGTGCAACGCCGAATTCGACGCGCTGATCGCCCGCGCCCGCGGCCTGAGCGACCAGGCCCAGCGCGCCGCGCTGTACCGCCAGGCGCTGGGGATCTTCACCCAGCAGGCGCCCTGGCTGCCGCTGGCCTACCCCAAACAGTTCGCCGTGCAGCGCCGGGATGTGCAAGGCTTCGTCCTCAGCCCCCTGGGCTCGAACAATTACGCCAGGGTGCGCTATGCACCCTAGGCAGCGCTCCCGCGTCATCACCGCGATTGCAACCGGAGCGCCTGACCGATGCCCGACCTGATGAGAGCGCCTACCTAGCATGCTGTCCTTCATCGCCCGCCGGCTGGGCTTGCTGATCCCGACGTTCTTCGGCGTCACCCTGCTGACCTTCGCGCTGATCCGCCTGATTCCCGGCGATCCGGTGGAAGTGATGATGGGCGAACGCCGCATCGACCCGCAGATGCACGCCGAAGCCATGCACCGCCTCGGCCTGGACAAGCCGCTCTACGCGCAATACCTCGATTACATCGGCGACCTCGCGCACGGCGATCTCGGCCAGTCGCTGCGCAACCAGGAGAGCGTCTGGCACGAGTTCCTCGCGCTGTTCCCGGCGACCCTGGAGCTGTCGCTCGCCGCGCTGATCTTCGCCAGCGTGCTCGGCCTGCTCGCCGGGATGATCGCCGCGCTCAAGCGCGGATCGGCGTTCGATCACGGGGTGATGGGCCTGGCGCTCACCGGCTATTCGATGCCGATCTTCTGGTGGGGGCTGGTCCTGATCATGTTCTTCTCGGTGTACCTGGGCTGGACGCCGGTGTCGGACCGCCTCGACCTGCTCTTCGACGTCCCGCCGGTCACCGGCTTCATGCTCATCGACACCCTGCTCAGCGACGAGGACGGTGCGTTCCTCGACGCGCTGCGCCACCTGATCCTGCCGGCCATCGTGCTCGGCACCATCCCACTGGCGGTGATCGCGCGGATGACCCGCTCGGCGATGCTCGAGGTGCTGCGCGAGGATTACGTGCGCACCGCGCGCGCCAAGGGCCTGTCGCCGACCCGCGTGGTGGTCGTGCATGCGCTGCGTAACGCGCTGATCCCGGTGCTCACGGTGTTCGGCCTGCAGGTCGGCGCATTGCTCGCCGGCGCGGTGCTCACCGAAACCATCTTTTCCTGGCCGGGTATCGGCAAGTGGCTGATCGAGGCGATCGGCGCGCGCGACTACCCGGTGGTGCAAAACGGCATACTGCTGATCGCCTGCCTGGTGATCCTGGTGAACTTCGTGGTGGATATCCTCTACGGGCTGGTCAATCCGCGGATAAGGCATCAACGATGAACAGTGTTAAACACGCAGGGCGGATGCCACCTTCTTCGTCCACCCTCGAAACGCCGCAACGGTGGAGGGATGAAGCGTCATCCACCCTACGATGGGCCAGCCCTGCCGAGCGGTTGGCGAACGGGTTCGCCTCGACGGCTGAAAACGCAGGTTGGATGACGCTCTATTTATCCACCAACGAAACTCCGCAACGGTGGATGGGTGAAGCGTCATCCACCCTACGGGACGGGCGCTTGGCGACCTCGTTCGTCCAGGCACAAGCACTTCGCGAGGTCGCGCATGGCTGAATCCACGCCGCTGGCGGCCACCGACTCGAGCCTGCTCTACCCCTCGCCGTTCCGCGAGTTCTGCAAGGCGTTCGCCAGCAACCGGGGCGCGCTGGGGGGGCTGGCGTTCCTCTTGCTGATCGTCTTCTGCGCGCTGTTCGCGCCCTGGGTCGCGCCCCACGACCCCAGCGAGCAGTACCGTGACTTCCTGCTCACCCCGCCGGCCTGGCTGGACGCCGGCCAGGCGCAGTTCCTCCTCGGCACCGACGAGCTGGGCCGCGACCTGCTTTCGCGGCTGATACACGGCGCACGCCTGTCGTTGCTGATCGGCCTGGCCTCGGTGGTGATGTCGCTGATCCCCGGCGTGCTGCTCGGCCTGCTCGCCGGCTTCTCCCCGCGCCTGCTCGGCCCGTCGATCATGCGTTTGATGGACATCATGCTGGCGCTGCCGTCGCTGCTGCTGGCGGTGGCCATCGTCGCCATCCTCGGCGCCGGACTGATCAACACGGTGATCGCGATCGCCATCGTCTCGCTGCCCGCGTACGTGCGCCTGACCCGCGCCGCGGTGATGGTCGAGGTACAACGCGACTACGTCACCGCCGCGCGCCTGGCCGGGGCCGGGCTGCCGCGGCTGATGTTCGTCACCGTGCTGCCGAACTGCATGGCGCCGCTGATCGTGCAGGCAACGCTGAGTTTCTCCTCGGCGATCCTCGACGCCGCCGCGCTGGGCTTTCTCGGCCTCGGCGTGCAACCGCCGACGCCCGAGTGGGGCACCATGCTGGCGTCGGCGCGCGCCTACATAGAGCGCGCCGGGTGGGTGGTTTCGTTGCCGGGCCTGACCCT
>NZ_JASCPA010000096.1:0-10360 GCF_029959715.1 Pseudomonas sp. PS02288
TGCGGGTCTGCTTGCGCTTGCCGGCGTACTCGGCGTCGGCGAAGGTCATTTGCTTCATCGGGAAACTCGGGCAACGGGATCGGCGTATTTCACCAGATTCGGGAAGTCTTTTTCAGACCATCCCTAGAGGGCTTATTGCGAGCAGATACTTACACGGTCTGCGTTATTGAGATTAGTTGCAGATTGTTGTTCTATCTCATAGAGACAGGGCATCAGGGAAAGAGCTAGGTTGTGACGAAGTCAGTTCAGACAATGTCGGCAAACAGTTTCGCGACCGCGCTGGCATTAAGGCCGAATCTTGTTGCTTGGTTTCTCGGAGCCGGAGCGTCAGCCGCCTCAGGAATCCCCACGGGCTACGCAATGATTAGGGACTTCAAGGCGCAAATTTTCTGTCGCGAGAACAATATTTCCAAGCGAGAAATCGATACCGGCGATCAAGTCTGGATTGACCGAATCGACGACTTTTTCCGGAGAACGTCGCTCCTGCCTCCTGACGGGGATCCAGCCGAGTATGCGGAAGCGTTCCAGGCTGTCTACCCGCAGCCCAGGCATCGTAGGCAATACATCGACGATGCCATCTCCAAAGGCACACCATGTTTCGGGCATCGGGTGCTTGGAAGTTTGATTGCGGCTCGAAAGGTAGACTGCGTGTTTACCACGAACTTTGATCCGCTGGTCGAAGAGTCAGCACTGTCCGCCAATGCTCTCCTGCCAACGACAGACCAGGCTCGACCAACTGTCGCAGCCATCGACTCAAGTGAGCGGGCAATGCGCTGCTTGAATGAGTCGGACTGGCCATTGGTGGCGAAGCTTCATGGCGACTACCAATCCATCGCCATCAAAAATACCGGTTCGGAGCTGGAGAAGCAGGACGAGCACATGAGGCATGTACTCGTCGAGGCCAGCAAGCGCTTTGGTATGGTGTTCGTTGGTTACAGTGGTCGCGATGCCTCGGTCATGGAGGCGCTAAGCTCTGTTCTGCGAGAGACTGCGCCCTTTCCGAATGGCCTGTACTGGGTCACGTCGTCACCATCTCGGCTTCTCCCTGCAGTTACTCAGTTCCTTGAGCAAGCTCTTCTTCTAGGTGTGGATGTTGCGGTGGTCGAGTGCAAAACGTTTGATGAACTTGCCGCTGAAGTCATCAAGCATATCGATCTGCCTCAGATATTGATGGATAACGTGATGCAGGGGCGAGCATCTCCTCGTCTGATTCCAGTCAACCTGCCTAATGTTGAAGCAAAGCAATTCCCGGTACTCAGGCTTTCCGCACTCCTCATCGAATCGTTGCCAAGGACGGCACGTCGAATAACCCTTTCGAAGGCCACAACGTCTCCTGCTGTTCGAGCTCTGTTGAGAGAGCAACGCTGTAAAGCGATCGTAGCGGCAAACGGCCGAGAGCTGGCAGTATTCGGCGAGGATGAGAAGGTGCTGGTGGCGCTTTCTTCTCTCGGCCCGCAGCTTGCGGGGACTGTGACTCTGGATGCGACTAAGGACAGCTGGGCGCATGGCCTCATCTACGACGCACTAGTCAAGGCTCTATCGCGTCATCGCCCTCTCATTCCAAGGTACAAGCGGTCTGGCCATTCATTGGTTGTCACTGCCTCGCGAGAAGGCGAGGATCCGGAAAGGGCTCTGCAGAGATCGCAGGACCTTACTCAACTTAGCGCTGCTTATGCGAGCTCGCTGACAGGGAGTGTTCCCAAGCTCGGTTTTCCCTTTCATGAAGGTGTCTTTCTGAAGCTAGAGCTGATAGAGGGACGCTGGTGGTGCGGCTTTGAACCGTACACATTTGTGGATATCCCACGGCCTGAACGTCCTGAACAGGCGGTGCAACTCAATTCAGCGAGCACTGGACACGACGCGTTGGGGGTTCCGTTTGAGCTCCGGAGAGGAGACCCTGCTGGTGACTGGCGCAGAGAGCGCTGGGCTCCGAAGTACAACAAGCAGTGGGCGGCGATCATCGACGCATGGGCAATGCTGCTCGCCACAACTCGGGATGGCAAAGTATGCGCCTTTGGTCTCAATGAAGCCGTTGGTATTGACGCGGTGTTTAATATCTCGCGAGTCACTGGTTGGAGTCGACCTGGTCATCATCATCCTTACTTCGATAGGACCAAGTGATGGTTAGTCCCGCGCAAGGATCAAAACTTCCCCCATTCACCTTGCTAGACGAGCCGTTGCTTTCCTTTTCTCCCATGGATGCTGAGCAGGTAGACGTGCATCCGCTCAGAGGGCTCGTCAACTTTGGGCCGTACTCCAAGGGATCCTTTGGCGGATACACCTCACAGATTCGGATTGCAACTGTTGGCCCTGAGAGCGCGTTCAAACGTCGTGGCGAACTGATGGCAGCCCTACGCAATTCATACCAGCCTGGTGACCGATCCGAATATGTTCCTCAATACCCTGGTTTTGAGGCGCTATTTGGCGTGAGGTTAGAGTCCGCACGTGGTGGTGCACATGTCAAATGGCCGGACTCCCTAAATCAGTTCTCCGGTGATGGTGATCCGCAAGCCCGGCTTTTCCAGGCTATGGACGCGGCCCTCCGCCGACTTGACACTATGCGAAATGAGTTCGACGTCGTGTTGGTGCACTTGCCGGATTCCTGGGCTCCGGCGACACGTGCCAAGTTTTTCGATGCGCACGACGCGCTCAAGGCGCTGGGGGCGAAATACAACATCCCTACCCAGGTAATTAATGACCGGGTTTTCTCGTTCAACTACAAGGCATCGCTCGCATGGCGTCTTGCAATCGCACTTTACGTAAAAGCGGCGGGAACACCTTGGAAGCTAGCGCCGTTGAAGGGGGTGCCAGCTGACACGGCATACATCGGCCTCGCCTACGCATTGCGTGGCAATCAACGCGACGCTCACTATGTAACTTGTTGCTCGCAAGTATTTGATATGGATGGTGGGGGAATGCAGTTCGTGGCCTTTGAAGCGCGCGATCCTGTTGCAGATATCGCTGAAGCCCGCCGAAACCCCTTCTTGAGTCGAGATGACATGCGTGCTGTTCTCGCTAGAAGCCTGGAACTCTACCAGGGTCGAAACGGAGGCAATCTACCTAAGAGATTAGTTATCCATAAGACCACCGCTTTCAAGTCGGAGGAGATTGAGGGTGCGTTCGACGCCTTGTCAGGCGTACCGGAGGTTGAATGCATCGAAGTCGGAGCGGCGTCTTGCTGGAGAGGAGTTTGGCTGATTCCGTCTGGTCAACCGAGGCCATTGACCAAGCCGTCTGGTTATCCGGTTCCGCGTGGAACGATGGTCGTTCGCTCGGGAAACTCGGCCCTAGTTTGGGTAGCAGGCAATGCACCGGAGGCGTCCAGTAAAGGTGATTACTACCAAGGGAAGAAGAGCATCCCTAAGCCTCTCCAACTGATTCGCCATGCGGGAAGAGGTTCACTCGAACTCATTGCTCACGAAGCGCTGGCTTTGACGAAGATGGATTGGAATAACGATGCGCTCTACGACCCTGTTCCGGTGAGCATCCGGTATTCGCAGAGATTGGCGCGAACCATTGCCAACGTGCCGGACCTGCCGGGAAACGTTTATCCCTATCGTCTATTCATGTGATTAGCGCATCGATACGACTTTCTTATCTCGGTTTTCCTTGATGGCTGACATCGAAAGGTTGCCGGTAGCTGCTTCCTGGATATGCTCGCTCCACCAAGCCATCATCGGGCGTCTGCGCTCGATGTAGTCCGCCCGGTTGTAGGCGCTACGGACTTCGTCTTTATCTACGTGGGCAAGCGCCACCTCAATCAATTCTGGATCCCAGCCATGCTCGTTGAGGATGGTGCTTGCCATCGAGCGCATGCCGTGGCTCACCAGGCGCCCTTCAAAGCCCATTCGCTTGAGTGCCATGTTGGCGGTCTGGCTGTTGCAGTGGGTGCGAGGATTCCGATCTGCAGGGAACACATATTCACGATGTCCGCTGTAGGGCTTGATCGCTTCCAGAAGCGCGAGGGCCTGCTCCGTGAGCGGGACGATATGAGTACGGCGTTTCTTCATGCGTTCCGCAGGAATCGTCCAGATCTTCTTCTCGATGTCGATGTCCGCCCAGCGGGTGGTCGCAGCCTCGGCTGGCCGGGTCATGGTGTGAAGTTGCCACTCGATAAGGCAGCGGGTCGTTCTTTTGATGCTGGCATTGGCAATCGCCACCATGAGTTCTTTCAGCTCATCAGGGGGGAGTGCCGCCATGTTCTTCTTCTTCGGCTTCTTGAAGACGGAGCGGATCCCACTGAGCGGGTTCGCGTGAATCAGCCCCGAGTTGACCCCGTAGGTCATGATCTCGTTGAGCCGCTGTGTCAGTCGCTTCACTGTCTCAAGACTGCCCTTGGTTTCAAGCGGCCGGAGCAGGTTGATGACTTGAGGGGCATTGATGGCGGAGATCGGCGTGCTGCCCAAGTCCGGGAAGATGTGCAGAGTGAGGGAGCGCCAGATGTCCTCAGCGTAGGCCTGGGTCACCGCATCCTTTTTCAGCTCATACCAGGCCGTCGCCACGTTCTGGAAGGTGTGTTCAGTCGCTGCTTTCTTGGCTTGCTGCACGGCGTCCCGTTTCTCTTTGGGATCGATACCGTGGGCGAGGAGCTCACGTGCCTCAACGGTGCGCTTGCGTGCTTGCGCCAATGAAACTTCGGGGAAGGTCCCAAGGCCCATGTTGATCCGGTTCTTCGTCACCGGGTGCCGGTAGTTGAAGTTCCAGAGCTTTGAGCCATTGCTTCTCACTCGCATTTGTAGGCCGTCACCATCGCTCAGGACGTAGTCCTTCTCTTGAGGCTTGGCGGCTTTTACCTTGAGGTCCGAGAGGCGGGTGGCTTGGGCGCACATGGGGTATTCCAAGAACGGTTTCGGTATTCCAAAAATTACCAGTGGATGGCTTGGAATACCACTTGGAATACCGAATCTCATGGATCCTGCTGGACGCTATCGGATCGTGATGACGCTGGAGGCCCCGTATTTACTGGGTTTAAGGCACAAAAAAAGACGTCCGTGGACGTCTTTAGATGTTGTATTGGTGGAGCCGGGGGGATTTGAACCCCCGTCCGCCAGCTCTCCACTATCGGTTCTACATGCTTAGCCATCTCTACTGAGTTAACTCCGCGCGGCCCGAGTGGCAGGGCGCTTGGAGCGAGCTGTATGAGTTTTAGCCGTTACGTCTACAGCGAACTTGGCGGCGATCCTGTTCTATCTGACTGTCCAGAATCTTCGGGTTTACAGGCATCCCCTATGGACAGCTAGCGGCACTTAGGCGGCTAGAGCGTAGTTGTCGTCGTTGGCAACTATGAATTTGCAACAGTGGATTTACGAGTTCTGTTACCAACTCGGCATGCCCCTCAAGTTTTGTTACCGGCGTCGAATCCTAATCGGCCCCAAATCTGAGCGGTGTAACGGTGTTGCAGTGGCGTAGTCTACGGCAACGGGCCTTCGGCGTCGACCGCTACGCCAGAAAGCCGGCACGTAGCCGGCTTCCTGGGAATACGCAGAACGGCCCGATTACTGGCCGCTGCCGCTGCCGCCGCCGTCACCGGGCGCCTTCATCATTTGCAGTGCCTTGCCGCTGGAAGCGATGCAGGCTTTCTCGTCGCCGGCGTCGCGCGCCTTCATGGCTTCGGCCTTCAGTTCGGCCACTTCGGATTTCATCGGTTCGCCCAGGGTCGGGGCGGTGGTCATGCCGTCGTCGATCTTCTGCAGGTTCACGTCACAAAGGTCACTTGCAGCGAAAACCGGCGATGCCATGAGTGCGGCAGCAAAAACAAGCGCGGTACGTTTCATGTGTTTCTCCTCGGTCATAGATTCGGCACAGGCGCCTTTGGCTTACCCGTTCGACTCACCCTTGGAAGCGCTCTGGATAGAGGTTTTTCGCTTCCGCGGCTGGCCGTTTCGAACAAGTCCTTTTTATTACCGGACTTGCAAAAATGGACTCCGGCGAATTGCCAGGGGTTCATTTTTTTCTCGCGCCGCTTGGCTGAGGTTTGTTTCAGCAAAAAAATGCCCCGTACGTGACGGGGCTAAAGACTTGTACAATCAAACAGTTAGGGGCCTGGCTCGGGGGCGGGAGACGCGGTCGACGAGATACACCAGGCCGTGGTAGTCGATGCCGCCGTGCTGGGTCAGGCCGATTTCGCAGGTGCGACTGGTGGAGATGCCTTCGTCGCAGTGCTGCACCGATTCCTTGAGCGAACGCAGCGAGTGGCCGTTCAGCTCCGGGGTGGTGAAGCCCTTGTCGCCGGCGAAGCCGCAGCAATGGATGCCTTCGGGAATCACCACGGTCTTCGCGCAGCGCTTGGCGATTTCGATCAGCGCCGGGCCTTCGCCCAGGTGCTGGGTGCTGCAGGTGACGTGGACGGCGATCGGCGCTTCCTGCGGGACGATGTCCAGACGGTCGAGCAGGTGGGTGCGGATGAAGCGCACCGGGTCGTGCACGTCGAGGCGTTCGTCGGCGAGCTCCTGGACCAGCCGCAGGGTGCAGGGGCTCGTGTCGCAGTAGATCGGGTCGAGCCCGCCGCGGCTGGCTTCGAGCAATGCGTCGAGGGTTTCCTGGCGCTTGCGGTTGGCCTGCTCGAAGTAGCCCTTGGAGGCGAATGGCTGACCGCAGCAGAGGTTGTCGAGATTCTTCGGGAAGACCACCTGGTAACCGGCCTTCTCCAGCAGCGCGCGGGTCTTGTCGAGCAGCGGCAGCTGTTCCTTGTCGCCGGACGCGGGGCCCATCGCACGCGAAATGCAGGCCGCCAGATAGACCACGCGCGGGCGCTGGTCGGGGTTCGATTCCGGCAGGTTGAGCTTCTGGATCGGCTGCGGCATGGCCGGCGTCCACAGCGGGACGCGGCCTTTGCTGGCCTTGCTCAGCGCGGCGGAGGTCCGGCCCAGCAGCGGCGCGCCGAGCAGCAGCCGCGCGCCATTGGCCACGTGCAGCATGAAGCGGGCGCCAAGCATGGCGGTGCGGAAGTGTTCGGCCGTCCAGGTGGCGGCCTTGGCGTGGTGCGCGTGCACGCTGCGCAGTTTGCGCACCAGTTCGCCGGTGTTGATGCCCACCGGGCAGCGCTGGGCGCAGAGGCCGGTGGCGGCGCAGGTGTCCACCCCGCGGTAGGCGTAGTCGGCTTCCAGCTCGGTGGTGTCGACGCCCGCGCGGTGCCTGGCCTGGATGTCGCGCCACATGACGATGCGCTGGCGCGGGGTCAGGGTCAGCCCGTTGGATGGGCAGACCGGCTCGCAGAAGCCGCACTCGATGCACTTGTCGACGAGGGTGTCGGCGGCCGGCAGCGGCTTGAGGTTCTTCAGGTGAATGTCCGGGTCCTCGGAGAGCACCACGCCGGGGTTGAGGATGCCGTTGGGGTCGAGCAGTCGCTTGAGCGACCACATCAGTTGATAGGCCTCGTTGCCCCATTCCAGTTCGACGAAGGGCGCCATGTTGCGTCCGGTGCCGTGCTCGGCCTTCAGCGAGCCGCCGAACTCCACCGCCACCAGTTGCGCGACGTCCTCCATGAACGCCGAGTAGCGCTGGATCTGTTCCGGCGTCTCGAAGCTCTGGGTGAAGACGAAGTGCAGGTTGCCCTCCAGCGCGTGGCCGAACAGGATCGCCTCGTCGTAGTGGTGTTTTTCCAGCAGTTCGATCAGGCGGTTGACGCCCTCGGCGAGCTGTTCGACCGGGAAGGTCACGTCCTCGATGATCACCGTGGTGCCGGTCTCGCGAACCGCGCCGACGGCCGGGAAGGTGTCCTTGCGGATGGCCCACAGCCGGCCGTATTCCACCGGGTCCTCGGTGAAGTCTACCCGCGCCTCGGTGGGGAAGGGGGCCAGCGAGGCCATGATCTGCCCGAGCTGTTCGTGAAGCAGGCTGTGGCTGGCCGCGCGGGACTCGATCAGCAGGGCGCAGGCCCCCTCGGAAAGCGTCTGCACGAAGGCCGGCATGCCCGGCTTGTCCTGCACCGAACGCATGCTGCGGCGGTCGAGCAGTTCCACCGCGGAAACCGGTTGCTGCTTGAGCACCGGCACCGCGCGGCAGCAGGTTTCCACATCGGGGAAGACGATGAAGGCGGTGGCCTTGTGCGGGTACTCCGGCACGGTGTCGTAGGTCACCGCGCTGATGAACCCCAGGGTGCCTTCGGAGCCGACCAGCAGGTGGTTGAGGATGTCCAGCGGCTGGTCGTAGTCCACCAGCGCGTTGAGCGACAGCCCGGTGGTGTTCTTCAATCGGTACTTGTGACGGATTTTTGCCGCCAGCTCGGTGTTGGCGCGGGTCTGACGGCCGAGTTCGGCCAGCTGTTCGAGCAGCGCTGCATGGGATTGCTCGAAGGCAGCGACGCTGGCCGGGTCTTCGCTGTCCAGCACCGTGCCGTCGGCCAGCACCAGGCGCAGGCCGGCCAGCGTGTGGTAGGTGTTCTGCGCCGTGCCGCAGCACATGCCGCTGGAGTTGTTGGCGACGATGCCGCCGATCTTGGCTGCGTTGATCGAAGCCGGGTCCGGCCCGATCTTGCGCCCGAACGGTGCCAGCCAGGCGTTGGCCTGGGCGCCGATCACGCCCGGCTGCAGGCGGATCTGCGTGCCTTCGCCGCGTATTTCGCGGGCGTTCCAGTGATCGCCGAGGACGATCAGTACCGAGTCGCTGACCGATTGCCCGGAGAGGCTGGTGCCGGCCGCGCGAAAGGTCACGGGGACCCTGGATGCCTGCGCCTGACGCAGCAGCGCGACCACTTCGTGCTCCGACTCGACGCGCACTACCAGCTTCGGAATCAGGCGATAGAAGCTCGCGTCCGTGCCGTAGGCAAGGGTCGATAGCGGATCGTCGAAACGCCGCTCACGCGGGATCAACTGCGCGACGGCGGCGACGAAGTCGGCCGGCAGGGCGACGGACGTGTTCATTCAGGCTCCAGGTTCGGTTGTGGCGGGCCGCGTCGGCGAGGGCGTCGCGCGGCCTCATCGGTTTAGTCGACGTGGCGGGTGGTCTGGTATTCGCCCAGTTCGCGGACCAGCGAATCCGCGCTGATTTCGCTGATGGATTTGGCGCCGGTGAGCACCATCGCCACGCGCATTTCCTTCTCGATCAGGTTGAGCAGGTTGGTCACGCCGGCTTCGCCATCCACCGCCAGTGCGTAGGCGAAGGCGCGCCCGAGCAGTACGGTATCGGCGCCCAGGGCGATCATGCGCACCACGTCGAGGCCGTTGCGGATGCCCGAGTCGGCGAGGATCTTGAGGTCGCCCTTGACCGCA
Organism: Pseudomonas sp. PS02288; assembly: GCF_029959715.1. Classification (NCBI taxonomy): domain Bacteria; kingdom Pseudomonadati; phylum Pseudomonadota; class Gammaproteobacteria; order Pseudomonadales; family Pseudomonadaceae; genus Pseudomonas; species Pseudomonas sp. PS02288. The sequence continues at coordinate 9,210 of NZ_JASCPA010000096.1, forward strand.
TCGGCGATCGCCGGCATCGCCCGCGCGCTGGAGAGCACGCCGTCGAGCTGACGGCCGCCATGGTTGGAGACGATGATGCCGTCGGCGCCGAACTTGACCGCATCGCGGGCGTCCTCGGGGTCGAGGATGCCCTTGATGACCATCGGGCCGTCCCAGAAATCGCGAATCCACTGCAGGTCCTGCCAGGAGATCGACGGATCGAAGTTGGTCGCCAGCCAGCCGATGTAGTCCTCCAGCCCGGTGGGATGGCCGCGGTAGGTGGAGATGTTGCCGAGGTCGTGCGGCTTGCCGTTCAGGCCCACGTCCCAGGCCCACAGCGGATGAGTCATGGCCTGCACCACGCGGCGCATGGCGGCGTTCGGGCCGCTCATGCCGGAGTGGGCGTCGCGGTAGCGCGCGCCGGGAGTGGGCATGTCGACGGTGAATACCAGGGTGGTCACGCCGGCGGCCTTGGCGCGCTCGAGGGCGTTCTTCATGAAACCGCGGTCTTTCAGCACGTAGAGCTGGAACCACATTGGCCGCTTGATCGCCGGCGCGACCTCCTCGATCGGGCAGACCGACACGGTGGACAGCGTGAAGGGGATGCCCTTGGCGTCGGCGGCGCGCGCGGCCTGCACTTCGCCGCGGCGGGCGAGCATGCCGGTCAGCCCGACGGGCGCCAGGGCCACCGGCATCGACAGGGTCTCGCCGAACAGCTGGGTCTCCAGGCTCAGCTCGGACATGTTGCGCAGTACGCGCTGGCGCAGGGCGATGCTGGCCAGGTCGTCGACGTTGCGGCGCAGGGTGTACTCGGCGTAGGCGCCGCCGTCGACATAGTGGAACAGGAAGGGCGGCAGCCGGCGTTTGGCGGCGGCGCGGTAATCGGTAGAGGCGGAGATGATCATGGGTTCATACCGTTTGTAAGATGAGCAGATGAGAGGCGGGCCTAATCACCCACGGGCTGTCCGTGATTGCACGAGAATGCCGGAAGGCCCAACAGCATTGCCGGGCGCGTGGGCATCGGCACTTCGCTGCGACGACCGATGATGCTGGTGATCCCGCATCATTGGTCGTCTCAGGCGGGGTATCGGTTAAGCGGTTTCGCCCCCGCGGGGCCGGGGGGGACGGGGGGGCGGGGCGCGGTGTCTTTTACACATCTGCGCGCCCCCGCG
>NZ_JASCPA010000097.1:0-10166 GCF_029959715.1 Pseudomonas sp. PS02288
GGCCCGCAGGGGGGGGCCGACCACGGGGGGCGGGGGCGGGGGGGGCGGGGCGGCGCGGGCACCCACGGCAAGACCAGCACCAGCAGCATGCTCGCCTGGGTACTCGAACACGCCGGCATGGCGCCGGGCTTCCTGATCGGCGGTGTGCCGCAGAACTTCGGCATCTCCGCGCGCCTCGGCGACACGCCGTTCTTCGTGGTCGAGGCCGACGAGTACGACAGCGCCTTCTTCGACAAGCGCAGCAAGTTCGTCCACTACCGCCCGCGCACGGCGATCCTCAACAACCTCGAGTTCGACCACGCCGACATCTTCCCCGACCTGCCGGCCATCGAGCGGCAGTTCCACCATCTGGTGCGGACCATTCCCGGCGAAGGGCTGATCATCCACCCGGTCGCCGAAGCCGCGCTGGTACGCGTGCTGCAAATGGGCTGCTGGACGCCGGTGCAGACCACCGGCGACGGCGGTCAGTGGCAGGCGCGGTTGCTCAGTGAGGACGGCTCGCGCTTCGAGGTGATCTTCGACGGTGTGCCGCAGGGCACCGTGGACTGGTCGCTGACCGGCCGCCACAACGTCGACAACGCCCTCGCCACCCTGGCCGCGGCGCGGCATGTCGGCGTGGTGCCGGAGCTGGGCATCGCCGGCCTGAGCCTGTTCAAGAGCGTCAAGCGGCGCATGGAGAAGGTCGCCGAGGTCGATGGCGTGACGATCTACGACGACTTCGCCCACCATCCGACAGCCATCGCCACCACGCTGGACGGCCTGCGCAAGCGCGTCGGCAGCGCCCAGGTGATCGCCGTGGTGGAGCCGCGCTCCAATTCGATGAAGCTCGGCGCTCACCGCGACGGCCTGGCCGAATCCGTGGTGCAGGCCGACCGGGTGTACTGGTACGCGCCGCCGAACCTGGGCTGGGACCTGGCGGCCACGGTCGCCGGCGCGACGGTGCCGACCGAAGTCTGCGGTTCGCTGGAGGCGATCATCGCCGGGGTCAAGGCCCACGCGGCGCCGGGCACCCAGGTGGTGATCATGAGCAACGGCGGTTTCGGCGGCCTGCACGGCAAACTGGCCGCGGCGCTGCAATAAGAAAGCAAACTGTAAGTTCGCGCTCGAAGGGTCGTGAGCGCAGATGAGGCAAGGCGAAAGCCTGCGAGGAAAGCGGAGTGGGCTCGCATGCGCGTTTACCGTTGTAAATGAGCATTCCGGCCGGGCTGGCGTTTCAGCAGGCTTCAACGCTGCACAAGCACGCGAAACAGCTTTGAGAGTGAATCTATGAGCGGTCCCGAACGCATCACTTTGGCCATGACCGGCGCTTCCGGCGTGCAGTACGGCCTGCGCCTGCTCGACTGCCTGGTGCAGGAGGAGCGCGAGGTGCACTTCCTCATCTCCAAGGCGGCGCAACTGGTGATGGCCACCGAAACCGACGTGACCCTGCCTGCCAAGCCGCAGGCGATCCAGGCCTTCCTCAGCGAGTACACCGGCGCTGCGGCGGGGCAGATCCGCGTCTACGGCAAGGAGGACTGGATGGCGCCGCCGGCCTCGGGCTCCGGCGCGCCGACGGCGATGGTGGTGGTGCCCTGTTCCACCGGCACGCTGTCGGCGATCGCCACGGGCGCCTGTAACAACCTCATCGAGCGCGCCGCCGACGTCGCGCTGAAGGAGCGCCGGCAGCTGATCCTGGTGCCGCGCGAGGCGCCGTACTCGAGCATCCACCTGGAAAACATGCTCAAGCTGTCCAACCTCGGCGCGGTGATCCTGCCGGCCTCGCCGGGTTTCTATCACCAGCCGCAGACCCTCGACGACCTGATCGATTTCGTCGTCGCGCGCATCCTCAACCTGCTGGAAATCCCCCAGGACATGCTGCCGCGCTGGGGCGAGCACCACCTGGGCAGCGCCGACTGATGCGCACCGCGGCGCTGGCCGCCACGCTGGCCGCCGCGTCGCTGCTCGGCGGTTGCGCCAGCGTGCGCACGCTGGACGCGGCCAAGCCCGGCGCGCCGCTGATCTACGCCGGTACGCGGCTGGACTGGTATGAATTGCACGGGGGTTGCTGCCCGAACGAGCGTTTCGGCGCCGAGGCCCCGCGCTATGCGGCGCTCGACCTGCCGGCCAGCGCGCTGCTCGACACCCTGTTGCTGCCGTTCGCCGTGGCCACCGAGCTGGGCGTCGGCCTGGGCGTGCGCGGCGGCAACTGACGCCGCGGGCGTTGCCCGTCGCCACGCGTTGCGCGCCGCTCGGGCGGCGATGAAGTGACCAGACCCTAGAGCGGCGTCAGCAGCGGTTCGCCGGCGAAATGGCGGTGGACGTTCTCGATGAACTGGGTCAGCGCCTGCGCCACCGCCTGCGGTGAGTTGCCGCCCAGGTGTGGGCAGAGGATGACGTTGTCGAGGGCGACCAGCTCCTGCGGCGGCAGTGGCTCGCTTTCGTAGACGTCCAGCGCCGCGCCGCGAATGACCTTGCGCTGCAGCGCATCGGCCAGCGCGGCGGTATCGACCACGCTGCCGCGGCCGACGTTGACCAGATAGCCCGCATGGCCCAGCGCCTCGAGCATCTCGCGGCCGACCAGGTGATGGGTCGCCGCGCCGCCCGGAATCGCCACCACCAGGCAATCGGCCCAGCGCGCCAGCGCCAGCGGACTGTCGAAGTAGCGGTACGGGCTGGCGTCTTTCGGTGTGCGGTTGTGGTAGCCGACGGACATCTCGAAGGCCAGTGCGCGCGTGGCGATCCGCTCGCCGATGGCGCCGAGGCCGAGGATGCCGACGCGCTTGCCGCTGACGCCGTCCTGCTCCGGTAGCTGCGTGCGCCAGACCCCGGCGCGGCAGGCGATGTCGAGGTTGCGCAGGTCGCGGATCGCCGCCAGCAGCAGGGCCATGGCGTGATCGGCGACGCTGGCGGCGTTGCTGCCGGCGCCATTGCACAGGGCGATGCCGCGCTGGCGCGCGGCCTGCAGGTCGATGTTCTCGTAGCCCACGCCCAGCGCCGAAACCAGCTGCAGCGCCGGCAGTCGGGCGATTTCCTCACCCGCCAGGCCCCCCGCGCCGGTGGTCAGCAACACCTGGATCGAGGCGGCGTGGTCGGCGATGGCCGTGCGTCGGCTCTCCGCATCGGGCGCGTAGTGGCAGTCGAAATGTTCGGCGAGTCGCGCCAGGGTGCTGGGCGGGGAGGGGCAGAGGATCAGCAGGCAGGGCTTCACGTGAAGTACCTCCAGGGTTGGATGGGGGCCGCCCTCAGGCGAGGCTGGCCTCCTGGCAGACATCCACCCACTCTGCGTCGGTGAGTTCGGCGATGCGTCGGGGCGCCAGGCGCACCGCGCTGTGGGTGGCGCCGGCGGCCGGCACCACTTCGTCGAAGGCCTGCAGCGACACGTCGCAATACACCGGCAGCGGCGTCGCCAGGCCGAACGGGCAGACGCCGCCGACCGGGTGGCCGGTCAGCGCCACCACGCTCTCGGCATCGAGCATCTTGGCCTTGCCGCCGAAGGTTTCCTTGATCTTGCGGTTGTCGATGCGCGCGTCGCCGCGGGCCACCACCAGCAGGTTGCGTGCGCCGACGCGGAAAGCCAGGGTCTTGGCGATCATTCCCGGTTCGACGCCGTGCGCGGCGGCGGCCAGGGCGACGGTGGCGGTGCTGTCGTCGAGTTCGATGACGGTGAGGTCGGGCGCCTTTTCGGCGAAGAAGGCGCGGACGGACTCCAGGCTCATGCAGCTGCTCCCTTGGCGAAAAACGCCACCTTGGCGCTCCGCGCCGGCCCCGTCAATCGCCCGAGGCGGGCGGTTCAGCGGCCGAGGCGGCGCAGGTCGTCGGACTCGACGATCCGTGCGCCGGGCTGTTCCTCCAGCGCCAGGCGCCACAGCGCGCGGGCCAGCACCGTGGCTTCTATGCCCTGCCATTTGCCCGGCAGCACCCGGCTGAGCGGTGCCGCCAGGCGTTCGCCGAGGCGGAATTCCTGGCGCGCGCCGAGCAGCATCGAGGGGCGGGCGAGGGTCAGTTGAGGCCAGTCCTGGGCAAGCAGCGCCGCTTCGGTCTCGCCTTTCACGCGGTTGTAGAACACCGACGACTGCGCATCGGCGCCGATCGCGCTGATCACCAGCAGGTGTCGCGCGCCCAGTGCCCGGGCGCGCTCCGCGAAGGCGAGAACCAGCTCATGGTCGACCGCGCTGAAGGCCTCCTGCGAACCGGCCTGCTTGATCGTCGTACCGAGGCAGCAGAAGGCAGTGTCGACCGGCCCTTCGAGGCGCGGCAGCAGCGCGGCGAGTTCGCCGACCGGGTTGTGCAGGCGCGGATGCTCGGCCAGCGGGCGTCGGGTCGGTGCCAGCACGCACTCCACGGTCGGCTCGTCGAGCAGGCGGTCGAGCAGGTGTTCGCCGGTCAGGCCGGTCGCGCCGGCGATGAGGATGCGCTGCGGTGTCAGGTACATGTTCGCCTCCGGTGACAGCGGCGCGGTGCGCCCACTCCTGTTTCTTCAGAGTTTGCCAGTGGCTGCTTTGTTCTGGGCCGCGCGATAGCGATTCCAGCGATCGAGCACCGCCTTGGGTGCCCAGATCTGCGGCTCGGAGGCCTCGAAGTGCTCGGCGAGCTCGCGTTCGGCGACTCTCGCCTTGGCGATCTCGAAGGCCTTGGCGAGGTCGTCGGTCTGCTGCAGCGCCTCGCCGAACAGCGCGCGGCCGAAGTAGGTGAAGTCGGCTTCCTCCGAGCAGCCGAAGGACACCCGGTCGGCGCGGGCGGCGGTGATGATCAGGGTCTTGTCGTCCTTCAGCGGCGGGATGAAACCACCGGAATAGCAGGCGGAGACCACCAGCACCTTGTAGCGGTCCTTGAGCGGGCGCAGCAGTTCGGCCAGCGAGGTGGCGGAGAGGTCCGCCAGGTTCAGGCGCGGCACGTCGAGGCTCAGGCGGTGGTCGGCCGAGCCGTGGCTGGTCAGGTAGATGAACAGCAGGTCTTCCGGTCCGCTGCGCTTGGCCAGCGTATTCAGGCTGCGAGCGAGGCTCTCGCGGGTGGCCAGCGGGCGGTCGGCGAGGTGATCGCGGTGGTTGGCCAGGGTCACCACCCCGCGCGCGCCGAAGCGCTTGCCGAGCAGGTCGGCGACGTAGTCCGCCTCGCGCAGGAACACGCTCTGCTTGCCGTCGCCGGCCAGGGTCAGTGCGTAGAGTTCGCTGGCCGGGGTCGACGCGGGTATCGCCGCGAGGGCTTCGCCGAGCAGCCGGCCCTGTTCCAGCAGGCCGACGTCCAGCGGGTCCGGCAGCGCCTTGCCCTGTTCGTCGCGGATGCGTTGGCCGGCTTGCCAGGAACCCTTGCGGGTGCTGCCGTCGGCCAGCGTCAGCACGCCGGGGCCATCGTAGGCGCCCTGCTTGAAGCCTCCTTCGTAGACGCTGCCATCGGCCAGTTGCAGGCGGCCCTCGCCGTCGTACTGCCAGTCCTTGAACTGGCCCAGGTAGCGGCTGCCGTCGGCGCCACGGAATTCGCCCTGGCCGGTCAGCTGGCCGTGGACGAACTGGCCGAGCCAGGTGTCGCCGTCGCTGGAATAGCTGCCCTGGCCGTGGAAGTCGCCATCCTCGAAGGCGCCGCCGTATTCCTCGCCGTGCGCGCCGCGGTAATGCCCCGCACCGTTGAGTTCACCGTCGCGGAACACACCCGACCAGCTTTCGCCGTTCTGCTCCAGGGTGCCCTGGCCCTGCATCTTGCCCTTGTCGAAGAGACCTTCGTAGCGGCTTCCGTCGGCGTAGGTGAAGGTGCCCTTGCCGTGGTACTGGCCGAGGTGGAACTCGCCGACGTAGGTTTCCCCGCCGGCGCCGTGCCAACTGCCCTGGCCCTCGAACTGGCCGTCCTTGAAGTTGCCTTCGTAGTAGCTGCCGTTGGCGTAGTCGATGCGCCCCGGCCCCTGCAGCAGGCCGTTCACCAGCTCGCCGCGGTAGCGCCCGCCATCCGGCAACTGTGCAGTCGGCGATTTCATCGGCTCGCCCTCGCCGCAGGCGGCGAGCAGGAGGATCAGCAGGGCGGGTAGAACTGGGCGCATGAAGAGGGTCCGGTCTGGCAACAGGCCCTAGTATGCCGCAGCGGGGCGGGCGACGCGCGGCGCACCCGTGGCAGGGTGCGCCGGGGCCCGTTCAGACGAAGCAGAGGCTCAGCGGCTCGGCGATGTAGGCGGGTTTTTCCTGGCCTTCGATCTCCATCACCGCGCGTGCCTTGAGCAGCCACTGGCCGGGGTTCTTCTCATAGGCATCGGTCAGGCTCAGTCCCAGGCGCACCCGGGAGCCGACCTTGACCGGCTGGATGAAGCGCAGGCTGTCGAGGCCGTAGTTCACCGCCATTTTCAACCCTTCGGGGAGGATCATCCGGCCCTCCATCAGCATCGGCATCAGCGACAGCGAGAGGAAGCCGTGGGCGATGGTGCTGCCGAACGGCGTCTGCCGCGCCTTCTCCGGGTCGACGTGGATGAACTGGTGGTCGCCGGTGCATTCGGCGAACTGGTCGATGCGCGTCTGGTCGACTTCCAGCCAGTCGGAATGACCGAGGTCCTTGCCGATGTGGTCCTTGAGTTGTGCGACGGGTACGAATGACATGTGTCCTCCAGGGGCTCTTGTTGTTGTCGAGGTCGCAGATCAGCACGCACCCGGTGGACGGTCAAGCTCGCATGGCCTCGGCGAATGGCGCGTCATAGGGCAGCGGGGGAATGCCTATAATGAGCGCCTCGAGCCCTTGGAGAATCCGATGCTGCTACGCGGCCTTACCTGGCTGGTGCTGTTCCAGATGCTTGGCACCGCGCTGAACGTGCTGTTCCTGTCCATGCTACCCGGCCCGATAATCGGCCTGGTGCTGCTGTTCCTCTTCATGCTCGCCCGCGGCGAGGTGGGCGAACCGCTGAGCGTCGCCGCCAGCAGTCTGCTGCGCTACCTGCCGCTGATCCTGGTGGTGCCGGCGGTGGGCGTGATGGTTTACGCACGCGAAATCGCCGCGGACTTCTGGGCGATCATCGGCGCGCTGGGCCTTTCGCTGGTGATCTCGCTGTGCTTCGCCGGCTGGCTGATGGAGAAGCTCATCCGCCGCCAGGGCCGTGCCCGGGAGGACGCATGAACGTCAACTGGCTGGGCGCCTGGCAGGCGCTGATCCACCATCCGCTGTTCGGCGTCGGCATCACCCTGGCGGTGTATCAGCTCGCCCTGGCAGCCTACGAACGCAGCCGCTGGGTGATGCTGCAGCCGGTGCTGGTGTCGATGGTCGGAATCATCGCCATCCTGCTGGCCTGCGGTCTGAGTTACGCCGAGTACCGCAAGAGCACCGAGACCATGACCGTCCTGCTCGGGCCGGCGACCGTGGCGCTGGCGGTGCCGCTGTTCCTCAACCTGCGGCGCATTCGCCTGCTGTTCTGGCCGATCGTCATCACCCTGGCGGTGGCCGGCGTGTTCGCCACCGCGTGCGGCGTGGCGCTCGCCTGGTTGTTCGGTGCGGAGCGGCAGATCCTGATGACCCTCGCGCCGAAGTCGGTGACATCGCCCATCGCCATGCTGGTCGCCGAGCAGATCGGCGGCGTAGCGGCGCTGGCGGCGGTGTTCGTGATGATCACCGGCGTGATCGGCGCGATCGTCGGCCCTTCGCTGCTGCGCCTGGTCGGGGTGCGCAGCGCCGCTGCCCAGGGCATGGCGCTGGGCCTTACCGCGCATGCCGTGGGCACCGCGCGGGCGTTGCAGGAAAGCGACGAAGCCGGCGCCTTCGCTGCGCTGGGGATGAGCCTGATGGGTGTGGCCAGCGCGGTGTTCCTGCCGCTGGCCGTGGCGATAGTGAGCTGAGGTACCGATGAACCTTCCCGTGTTCCCCCTTTCCACCGTGCTGTTTCCGGGCTGCCAGCTCGACCTGCAGATCTTCGAGGCGCGCTACCTGGACATGCTCAGCCGCTGCCTGAGGCAGGATTCCGAGTTCGGCGTGGTGTGCATCATCGAGGGCGAGGAGGTCGGGCAGGCCGCCAGCCGCTTCGCCGATGTCGGTTGCGCGGCGGCCATCCGCGACTGGCAGCAGCGTCCCAACGGGCTGCTCGGCATCCGTGTCGAGGGCACGCGACGCTTCCGCGTGCTGAGTTCGCAGGTGCAGCGCGACCAATCGACCATCGCCGAAGTGGAGTGGTTCGACGAGCCGCCGGAACAACCGCTGCTCGCCGAGCACGCAGACCTCGCGGCGCTGCTCGAGGCGCTGGCCGAGCATCCGCTGGTCGCCGCGCTGGGCATGGGCGGCGTGGCCGGGGGGCAGCAGGCGCTGGCCAATCAACTGGGCTACCTATTGCCGTTCACCGAAGAGGCCAAACTGGAGCTGCTGGCGATCGGCGATCCGCCGCAACGCCTGGAGCGCATCCAGCAGCTGCTCGAGCAATTGCAGGGCGAAGACTGAGCCGGGCGGCCTTCAGTAGCGGTACATCTGCACGGCGGTCGGCAGCGCCCAGGTCGCGACGCCGCCGAGCAGTGCGCTGCAGGCCGGCAGGATCAGCCACCAGGCACGCGGCGACAGCGCGCCGAGCGGCTTGCGCCATTGCACCGCGGCCAGGCTGACGGCGCACACGGCACTGGCGAGCATCGCGCCGGCGAGCACGTCGGTCGGCCAGTGCACGCCCAGGTAGACCCGCGACATCGCGATCGCCAGCGCCGGCAGGCAGGCCATCACCATCCACGCCAGGCGCAGACGCGCCGGTTGCCCGCGACCGGCGAGGGTGCCCAGCACCAGGAAGAAGGCGAACGCCGCCGAGCTGTGGCCGCTGGGGAAGCTGTAGGTGTGCAGCGGTTCGAGCAGCACTTCCGGGCGGGTGCGGGCGAACAGGTTCTTCAGCAGGCCGTTGAGCAGCGCCGTGCCGAGCAGCGCGCTGCCGGCGAACAGCAGTGCGCGCCACTGACGGGCGATCGCCAGCAGCGCGCAGAGCAGCAGGCCGGCGAACAGCTGGGTGTTGAAGTCGCCGAGCCGGGTGATCAGCACCATCAGGTGGTCCAGGTGCGGCGCACGCTCGTCCTGCATCACCGCCAGCAGGCCGTTGTCCAGCGCCTGCAGGTGCGGCATGCCGAGGAACAGGCCGGTCAGGATCGCCGCGCTCAGCGCCGTCGCCAGGTACGGCGTGCGGCGCTGATGGTGCAGGCTTTGCTGCGCGCAGAGGCCGATCAGCACCGCGAAGGCTGCGGCGACCACGCCGGCCTGGGGCCAGAAGCCCTCGGGCAGCGGCAGACGCAACGCGGCGCCGGTGGCCCAGCCCGGCATCAGGTAGGCGATCGCCCAGCCGGCCGCCGCCACCAGGCTGACCAGGATGAAGCGCGGCATCGGCATGTCGAGCATCCCGGCGATCATCGGCAGCATCGGCCGCAGCGGGCCGATGAAGCGGCCTACCAGCAGGCTGGCGATGCCGTACTTGTGGAAATAGCTCTCCGCGCCGGTCATCCATTCCGGGTGATGGCGCAGCACCGGCAGGCGCCGGATGTTCTGATGGAAGCGCCGGCCGAGGGCGTAGGACAGCGCATCGCCGAGCAGGCCGCCGGCGTAACCGAGCAATAACGTCTGCCAGAGAGTCAGCGCGCCGCCGCCGGCGGCCACCGCCACGGCGAACATCAGCACCGTGCCGGGCACGATGATCCCGGCGATCGCCAGGCACTCGACGCAGGCGATGACGAAGATCGCCAGGCCGAGCCATTCCGGATTCTGCGTCAGCCAGCCGCTGAGGCTTTCGAGCCATTGGCTCATCGATCGAACTCCTGTGTCTGCAGCAGATGGTAGTCGCGACCTTCGAGCTGTCCGCGGCGCAACGGGTTCCGTGTGCAGTGGCGCGCGTGCGCGGCGTCGACGAAGCGGTAGGCGAGGTGCTCGTCGCGGCCGGGCGGAATGCCCAGGCGCGTCGTCTGGATGATCTGCGCCGGGCGCTCGCCGACGTCGTCGACGAAGAAGCGCTGCACATCGAAGCGCCGCGCGCTCCATTCGCTCACCTTGAGCCCGAGCGCCCGGCATAGCAGGGTCTGCCCGGCACACAGGCGTTCCGCTGCGCGCGGGCCGCCATTCGCGGCAGGGCTGTTGCGCAGCATGCGTTGCAGGCTGGCGGGGCCGGAGACGGCATCCAGCCAGGGATGCGCGGACTTGATCAGCACCGCGTTGGCGGCGCCCGCCACCCGGCTGGTTCGGCGGTGGCCGCCGCGGGGGGTGTTCAAGGTTATGTT
>NZ_JASCPA010000098.1:0-9679 GCF_029959715.1 Pseudomonas sp. PS02288
CCGGACGGGGCGGTTTCCACCGCGCCGCTCCTCTGCCACGCTCCCTTGCATAGTTCCTTGCGATGACTTTCGACCTTTACGGATTCGGCCCGGCACTGGCTGCTGGAGCGCTGATGACCATCAAGCTGGCCCTGTCCGCCCTGTCCCTCGGACTGGTGCTCGGCCTGCTCGGCGCACTCGCCAAGACTTCCCCGTACAAGCCGTTGCGATGGCTTGGCGGCAGCTACTCGACCCTGGTTCGCGGCGTTCCCGAACTGCTCTGGGTCTTCCTCATCTATTTCGGCACCGTCGGCCTGATGCACGCCATAGGCGAAATGCTCGGCCGGCCCAACCTCGAGCTGAGCGCCTTCGCCGCGGGCACCATCGCCTTGGGCATCTGCTTCGGCTCGTACGCCACCGAGGTATTCCGCGGCGCCATCCTGGCCATTCCCAAGGGCCACCGCGAAGCCGGCCTGGCCCTGGGCATGAGCAAGGCGCGCATCTTCTGGCGGCTGATCCTGCCGCAGATGTGGCGCATCGCGCTGCCCGGTCTGGGCAACCTGTTCATGATCCTGATGAAGGACACTGCGCTGGTCTCGGTGATCGGCCTGGAAGAAATCATGCGCCGCTCGCAGATCGCGGTGACGTCCAGCAAGGAGCCCTTCCTGTTCTACATGGTCGCGGCCTTCATCTACCTGGGCCTGACCATCCTCGCCATGATCGGCATGTACTTCCTCGAAAAACGCGCCTCGCGCGGCTTCATCAGGAGCGCGGCATGAACTGGGAAGTCATCATCAAATGGCTGCCGCGCCTGACCGACGGCGCGATCCTGACACTCGAACTAGTCGCCTTCTCGGTCATCGCCGGGTTGATCCTTGCCTTGCCGATCGGCATCGCCCGCGCGTCGCGGCACTGGTACGTGCGCGCGATTCCGTTCAGCTACATCTTCTTCTTCCGCGGCACGCCGCTGCTGGTCCAGCTGTTCCTCGTCTACTACGGCGCCGCGCAGTTCGAGGCCGTTCGCCAGAGCCCGCTCTGGCCGTACCTGCGCGATCCCTACTGGTGCGCGGTGCTGACCATGACCATGCACACCGCCGCCTACATCGCGGAAATCCTGCGGGGGGCGATTCAGTCCGTACCGCCGGGGGAGATCGAAGCCGCCCGCGCACTCGGCATGTCGCGCGCGCAGTCGATGCTGCACATCATCCTGCCGCGCGCGGTACGCATCGGCCTGCCGGCCTACAGCAACGAAGTGATCCTGATGCTCAAGGCCAGCGCGCTGGCCAGCACCATCACACTGCTGGAACTGACCGGCGTGGCGCGGACCATGAACGCCCGCACCTACCTGCCGGTGGAAGGCTTCTTCACCGCCGGGATCTACTACCTGGTTATCACCTTCGTGCTGATCAACGCCTTCAAGCTGCTCGAACGCTGGCTGCGCGTGGACGCCTGCCAGGGCCGCTGAGCCCTGCACCCATGGCATTCAGGCCCGCAGCCGTGCTCGACGGCGCCGCATTGCTCGAGCGCTTCCAGGCGCTCGATGCCTTCCTCGTCGAGCACCAGGCACTCTGGCGCCCCAAACCCTTCACCGAACGCCGGCTGCCCTGGGAAGACCAGCATCCGGCGCTTTCCGCCTGGTTGCGCCAGCGCAGCCTCGATGACGCCGAAGCCGCGCACAACCAGCCACACCACTTGCCGGCACCCGCGCCTTTCCCGGCACTGGCGGAACGCTCGACGGCGCTCAGCGAACTGAGCGAGTTTCCCGCTGCGCAGCTGACCCCGCGATCCCGGCTCGACGTCGACGTGCCGGGCCGCAAATGGCAGCAGATCCACGCCTTCGCCAGCCGCCTGGGCCTCGACAGCGCGCCACGGAGCTGGCTCGACTGGTGCGCCGGCAAAGGTCACCTCAGCCGCCTGCTGGCCAGCCAGGGCCAGCCGGTGTGCAGCCTGGAATGGGACGCGCAACTGGTGGAGGCAGGCGAGCGCCTCAGCGCGCGCCTGCAGTTGCCGGTCAGCCATCATTGTCAGGACGTGATGGCCGCCGACGTGCTCGCGCATCTGCGGGCGGACCAGGCACCGGTCGCCCTGCACGCCTGCGGCGACCTGCACATCCGCCTGCTGCATCTGGCCAGCAGTGCCGGCTGCGGCCATATCGCCCTCGCGCCCTGCTGCTACAACCGGATCGCCGATGAGCATTACCAGCCGCTCAGCGCCGCCGCGGCCGGCTCGACGTTGCGCCTGTCGCTGGACGACCTGCGCATACCCATGCAGGAAACCGTTACCGCCGGCGCCCGCGTGCGCCGGCAGCGCGACGAGTCCATGGCCAGGCGACTGGCCTTCGACCTGCTGCAGCGCGAGATCCGCCAGCAGGACGAATACCTGCCGACGCCCTCGCTGCCGCCTTCCTGGCTGAACAAGCCGCTCGCCGACTACTGCCGCGAACTCTGCGAGCTCAAGGGCCTGCATCTCGATTACGAGCCCGACTGGCAGCGCCTCGAACGCTCTGCGTGGGAATGCCTGGCCCAGGTACGCAACCTGGAGCTGCTTCGCGCCCTGTTCCGCCGCCCGCTGGAGTGCTGGCTGGCGCTGGATCGCGCGTTGTTTCTCGAGGAGAACGGCTACCGAACCCGCCTGGGCAGTTTCTGCCCGCCTTCGCTGACCCCGCGCAACCTGTTGATCCTGGCGGAAAAAAGGCAGGCCGAGTAGGTTTACAGCGGTGCGCCTGCCGCTATAATGGCGCCCCTTCATGCCGGTATAGCTCAGCTGGTAGAGCAACTGACTTGTAATCAGTAGGTCCCGGGTTCGACTCCTGGTGCCGGCACCATACAGATGAAAGGCCTGCGAGCAATCGCAGGCCTTTTTTTGTTGCCTGGGTTTTCGGGGCGGGGCGTTGGGTACTACCGAGGCGGCGATCGGAAGCGGGCGTGCCTAACTGAGCATCCGCACCTCGCCCGGCGCGGCCGCCTGCCCGAGGGACGCGAGGTATTCCTCGTAGAAACCCAGGGCGGCGAGGTTCTTGTCCTTGGCCTCGATCATGATGTCGAAGCGCGGCAGGAAGCCGAGCGCGTAGGCGTTGGTCCAGCGGTTCCACATCTGCAGGCTATGGCCGTAGAGGTCGCGCCGGGGCATGACCTCCAGCAGCGTGTCCATTTCCAGCTTGCGGTTGGCGTCGAAGCCCACTTCCTGCAGGCGCTCCGTCGGCTGCGAGCAGTGCATGGTCGGGCGCACGCCGCGCCAGCTGTCGAGGATGCGCGCGATGCGTGGGTCGTCCGGGGCGATGTAGTCGCCTTCGTTGATCCAGCAGTGATGGATGTCCAGCACGACGGGGGCGAGGTCGGCCAGTTGCAGGCAGTCATCGACGCCGTAGGTCTTCTCCTCGTTCTCGAAGGTGATGCAGTGGCGCGCCTCGGTCGACAGCCGCGGCCAGACCGCACGGATGCCCTCCCCGCCGAGGCGGCCGGCGATGTGCACGTTGCATTTGAAGTCCTGGAAGCGAACGCCGTAGCCCATCATGCGGATCATGTCGGCGTGGTACTCGAATTCGGCGAGGCTGTTTTCCACTACGGTCGGTTTGTCCGAACCCAGTACGCAGTACTGACCGGGATGGAAGGACAGACGAATGTCCGCCTGCCGCGCCAGCGCGCCGATGGCGGCGAAGCCTTCCTCCAGAATGCGCACGACGGCGGGGTCCCGGTAGAACGCCTGGCCGCGCGGATGGCTGTAGAACGGCAGCAGATCGCTGCTCAGGCGCAACATGTGCAGGGTCGCGGGTAGCCCGGCCACATATTCCAGCAGGCGCAGCTGCGCCTGGAGGTTATGGGCGACGATGTCCAGCAGCTTGTCGCGGGCCACCTGCGGCGAAACTCCGTCCATCCAGCGCAAGGTCGTGGTGCGCGGGTTGAAGCCCGCTTCGATCACCTTCAGCTCGGCGGCCGAAAGCTCGCGGACGGGATGTCGGAACTGGCAGGCGAAGCCGATTCGCGGGTGAGTCATGGCGAACCCGCGATGAGGCTCATGATCCGCGCGCCTTCTGTACGGATGCGCTCTTCCGGCGCTCGGCGACCATCGGGTAGACCCGCTCGCCGGCGTAGGAGCCGTCCGCGTTGTAGATGGCCACCGAGGCGGTCTGGCCTTCGAGGAAGCGGCCGACGATGCGCAGGATCTCCACCTTGCTGCCGGAGAACCGGCAGGCGCGTTCCTCGCCGTCGCGGACCAGTTCCCAGCCATTGGCCGCGCGTCTTACCGAATAGCGATCCATGCTCGTCAACTCAGCACGGGATTCGAGTGGGCGTATTCGGGGTACTCACGCGCCTCCTCGAGGGTGTCGTCGCGGGTGAAGATCTTCACCGAAGCGGTCTTGCCGTCCAGGTAGGCCGGCAGCTCGGCGAGCATTTCTTCCTTTGTCAGGGTGCGCAGCACTGCGTCGTCGGAGCCTTCCGTGGCCATTTGCCAGCCCATGGGGGTCGGGGTGATGTGATAGGTGATCATGGCGAGCCTCCGGGGGTTTATGAGTAGAACGTCCCGATGCGCCACAGGTTTCGTTGCTGTCGTGCAACGCCGACGACAGGCCATCCGGCGTGGCATTTGCCAGGCATGCCGCGCTCCCGGACACTAGCCCGACCTGGGCGAGCGACCGCGAGCGCCCTTCCACCGGACCACGGAGCGCAGATGAGCAACGGCAAACAGGCAGCAACCCCGGACGCCCTCTGGGTGCAGATGTGCGAGGCCGCCGGCCTCGATCCGCAGAAGCGCCTGGACGCGCGCAACGCGATCCTCACCAGCCCGCAGGCGCTGGACTGCACGGTCTATCGCCCGGATCAGAACGACCTCGATGCCGAGGAAGAAGACCTCGGCGATGCGCGCATCCTTTTGCTCGGTGCCTTCGAGCCGCCGGCCGACTGGAGCGAAACCGAGCGTGCGGAGTTCTACGACGACGCCGACCCGCAGGCATTCTTCGAGGCGCTGATCGAGTGCGAAGCCAAGCCGGCGTCGAAGACGTTCTTCATCGCTGAGGCTGGCGACTACGCCGCGGTGATGTCGCCGGCCGGAAAGGTGCAGATGTATTACCTGCTGGAATCCGAGGAAACCGACGAGGGGTTGCGCTGCGTGCTGCTGCGCGACGACGAGCTGGACGCCTGAGACCGACGGTGACGGGCGGCGCGCCGGTCAGGCGACGTTGAAGCGCAGCTCGAAGCGGATGCGCCGCGCGCCGTCCTGGCTGACGCTCACCGAACCGCCGTGCAGGCGCATGATCGCCGCGACTATGGCCAGGCCGAGGCCGTTGGATTCACCGCCCTGGCGCGCCAGGTCGGCGCGGTAGAAGCGGTCGAACAGCCGCTCCAGTTGGCCGGGATGCAGCGGCGAACAGCCGTTCTCCACCTGGATCAGGCAGGCGCCCTGCTCTTCCCGCACGCGGATGAGGATTTCGCTGCCGGCGTCGGCATAGCGGATCGCGTTGGCCACCAGGTTGCTCAGGGCGCGGCGCAGCAGCATCGGATCGGCGCGCAGGCGGCCGCCGCCTTCGTGGCGAACCTGCAGCTGGCGCTCGTCGGCGAGGCCCTCGAAGTAGGCGACGATGCGCTGGATTTCCTCTTCCAGCTCCAGCTCGCGTAGGTCGAGAACCGCCTGGGCGTCGTCGGCGCGAGCGAGGAACAGTATGCTTTCGACCATCCTCGCGATGCGCTCCAGCTCGTCGAGGCTGGAGGCCAGCACGCCCTGATATTCGTCGACGCTGCGCGGCTGCTGCAGGGTGACCTGGGCGGTGCCCATCAAGGAGCCGACCGGCGTGCGGATCTCATGGGCGAGATCGGCGGAGAACTGGGTCAGGCGTCGATAACCGTCGTCCAGGCGTTCGAGCATGGCGTTGAAGGCCTGGCTCAGCTGGCTCAGCTCCACCGGCGTGTCGGCCAGTTGCAGGCGGCTGTGCAGGCGTGCCGGGGTGATGGCCGCGGCCTGCTCGGCGATCCGCCGCAGCGGGCGCAGGCCGCGGCGCAGCAGCAGGAAGCCGAGCGCCGCGGTGAGCAGGAAGGCCAGCACCACCGCCGCGCCGATGCGCCAGCGGAAGGTTTCCAGCATGGCCATTTCCTTGACCAGCAGGTGCGCGGCGGTGATCCGCACGTCGCGTCCGTCCAGTTGCACCCGCGCCTCGGCGGCGCGCAGCGGAACATCGCCGGGAGCCACGCCGCTGCGCAGGTCGGCGAGGCCCAGCGGTTCGCCATCGGCCACTGCCTGCAACGCCGGCAGCGCGGCGCCCCGCGGATTCACGTTGATCAGCGGCGGCTGGCCGGCCACGCCGATGAGGAAGATGTCGTCTTCCGCGCCGAGCATGTTCTCCACCAGCTGCGGGCTGGCCTGCAACTGTTCGAGGCTGAGGTCGTAGTGCAACAGCTTGCGGAAATGATCGAGACGGGCGAGCACCCCGTAGTCGCTGCGCTGCAGCAGGGTCGCCTGCAGCGAGTGGTAGAGGTACATGCCGGCACCGCCGACGGTGAGCATCGCCACCACGGCGAAGGCCAGGCTGGCGCGCAGGGTCAGCGAGGGCTGGCGTCGCACGGGCGCACCTCGCACAGGTAGCCGATGCCGCGCACGGTGTGGATCAGTTTGTTCTCGTAGGGGTGGTCGACCTTGGCGCGCAGGCGCTTGATGGCGACGTCGACGACGTTGGTGTCGCTGTCGAAATTCATGTCCCAGACCTCGGAGGCGATCTGCGCGCGCGACAGCACCTCGCCCTCGCGGCGCAGCAGCAGGTGCAGCAGGGCGAACTCCTTGTTGGTCAGGGTGATCGGCTGGCCCTGGCGGGTAACCCGGCGGCGCAGCAGGTCCAGCTCCAGATCGGCGAGGTGGAAGTGGTCGGCCTCGCGCACCACGCCGCGGCGCAGCACGGTGCGGATGCGCAGCAGCAGCTCGGTGAAGGAGAACGGCTTGACCAGGTAGTCGTCGGCGCCCAGCTCCAGGCCGCGGATGCGGTCCTGCAACTGGTCGCGCGCGGTGAGGAAGAGTACCGGCACGTCCTGCTTCTTGCGCAGCACCTCGATGATCTGCCAGCCGTCGATGCCGGGCAGCATCACGTCGAGGACGATCAGGTCGTAGCGCTGCTCCAGCGCCAGGTGCAGGCCGTCGGCACCGTGCTGCACCCAGTCCACCTGGTAGCCGGATTCGCCGAGGCCCTTCTTCAGGTACTCGCCGGTACGGGTGTCGTCTTCCACCAGCAGGATGCGCATCAGCGCGACACCTGTGCCGGGGCCGGGCGGGTGCCGCGCAGTTTCTTCAGCAGGCGGCTCGCCGGCGGCAGGCGCAGCGCCAGCAGCAGCGCACCGCAGGTGAAGTAGACCAGCCACAGGCCGATGTCCGAGCGGACGATCCAGAGCATGTGCAACAGCGCCAGACCGAGCACCGCGTAGACCAGCCGATGGAGTTTCTTCCAGCGCGCGCCGAGGCGCCGCATGCTCGCCCGGTTGGAGGTCAGCGCCAGCACCAGCAGGCCGCTCCAGGCCAGCGCACCGACGATGATGTATGGCCGCTTGCGCAATTCAACGGCGAGCTGGGTGAAGTCCAGGCCGAGGACGAACAGCAGGTAGGCGACCAGGTGCAGGCAGGCGTAGGCGAAGGTCCAGAGGCCGAGCTGGCGGCGGATATGCGCCCAGCCGGACCAGCGCGTGGCCCATTGCAACGGCGACAGGCAGAGCGTCAGCAGCAGCAGGATCAGCGCGCCCTGGCCGAGACGGTCGAGCAGCACCTTGCCCGGGTCCGGGCCGAGGGCATTGCTCAGCGCCTGATAGAACCAGACCAGCGGCGGGATCAGCGCGGCGAGGAACACCCCGCCACGCAACAGAGGATGGCGGATCATCAGTAGTACTTCGCCAGGTCCATGCCCTGGTAAAGGCTCGCGACCTCGTCGCCGTAGCCGTTGAACATCAGCGTGTCGCGCACGTTGGGGCTGAACAGGCCGCTGGGCAGCCGGCGCTCGCGGGCCTGGGTCCAGCGCGGGTGGTCGACCTGCGGATTGACGTTGGCATAGAAGCCGTACTCGTTGGGCGCCAGGTTCTGCCAGGTGGTGTAGGGCTGCTCCTCGACGAGACTGATGCGCACGATCGACTTGATGCCCTTGAAGCCGTACTTCCACGGCACCACCAGGCGCAGCGGCGCGCCGTTCTGGTTCGGCAGCACACGGCCGTACATGCCCACCGCGAGGATCGTCAGCGGGTTCATCGCCTCGTCCATGCGCAGGCCCTCGCGGTACGGCCAGTCGATCAGGCCGAAGCGCGATTTCTGCCCGGGCATGTGTTCCGGGTCACTAAGCGTCTCGAAGGACACGTACTTCGCCTTGCCGGTCGGCTCGGCGCGCTTGAGCAGATCGGCCAGCGGGAAGCCGAGCCAGGGGATCACCATCGACCAGGCCTCGACGCAGCGCATGCGGTAGATGCGCTCCTCCAGCGTGTGCGGCTGGACCAGGTCTTCCAGGCTGTACTGCCCCGGCTTGCCGACCGCGCCGTCGAGCTTCACCGTCCAGGGCTCGGTCGGCAGGCCGCCGGCATTGGCGGCGGGGTCGCCCTTGTCCGGGCCGAACTCGTAGAAGTTGTTGTAGTGGCTGGCATCCTGGAATGGCGTGATGCTCTCGCCCGCCACCTCCATCGCCTTCCAGCGCGCGTCTTCGAGCTTCTGCGCGAACCAGCCCGGCGGGTTGCCGGGCTCGACGCCCTCGTAGCCGGAGGCCGGCGCCTGCGCCCAGGCCGGCAGCGCGGCACTGCCGAGCAGCGCGGCACCGGCGCCCATGAAACGGCGCCGCGACAGGTAGACCGACTCCGGAGTGATCTCCGAGGAATCGCAGCGCGAACGCGGTGGAATTCGGATCAGCATGCTGGCCTCCT
Source organism: Pseudomonas sp. PS02288 (assembly GCF_029959715.1). NCBI lineage: Bacteria > Pseudomonadati > Pseudomonadota > Gammaproteobacteria > Pseudomonadales > Pseudomonadaceae > Pseudomonas > Pseudomonas sp. PS02288. The sequence continues at coordinate 8,847 of NZ_JASCPA010000098.1, forward strand.
CGGTGAAAACCGGGTATCGGAATCAATCGGACGACAGCGCCGCCCTGGGGTTCGACGCGCTGTCCCGTGGGCCGATTCTAGCCGGGCGGGTCTGCCGCGTTGGTTACATTTTTGTCATCCGCGGGTCATCTTCGTGACCCCTGCCGCGACCGAGGATGGCGGTGTCAATCCGACGCCATGAGGACATCCCATGCACAAGAAACTCCTGCTCGGTTCCGCCTTCGGCCTGCTCTTCGGTGCCGCCGTATTCGCCCAGGCCGCCGAGATGAAAGTGGTCAAGCCGATGCGCGGCACCATCGACAGCGTGCAAGCCGACACCCTGAACTTCACCAGCCGCAGCGGCCAGAAGCAAAGCATCGCGCTTACCGAGAAGACCGCCCTGCGCGCCGTGTCCAAGGCCAAGCTGGACGACATCGCCGCCGACAGCTTCGTCGGCTCGGCCGCCACGCCGCAGCCCGACGGCACGCTGAAGGCGTTGGAGGTCACGGTATTCGAGGCCAGCCTCAAGGGCTCCGGCGAAGGCCACTACGGCTGGGAGAACGCCGACGGCAGCACCGGCACTATGACCAACGGCACCGTCGGCGCGCTGAAGAAGGCCAACGGCCGCACCCTCACCGTGCAGTACAAGGGCGGCGAGAAGCAGCTGGTGGTGCCCGAAGACGTGCCGATCGCCTACGTCGAACCGGGCGAACGCAGCCAACTGGTGCCCGGGGCGAAGATCGTGCTGTTCCCCACCCCGGACGGCAAGAACGCCGCCGCCATTGCCATCGGCAAGGACGGTTTCACCCCGCCGATGTAATCCGCCGCCCGCGCGGCCACGCGTTGCGCGTGGC
>NZ_JASCPA010000099.1:0-9104 GCF_029959715.1 Pseudomonas sp. PS02288
CACGTTCGTCCCGACTGCAGCTTCCGGCAGGCGGGACGACCGTGCGGGCCGCCCGTCAGTACTTGCCGATGGCGTTGAAGAACCAGCCCTGGCTGCGATACGACAGGTCGGTGAGGTCGTCGCTGAAGTCGCTGAAGTTGTAGCCGACACCCGCCTTGAAGTGGTTGCCGAAGTGCCGGTAGACGCCCACCAGCGCGCCGACGCGGCTGTCCTTGGCGGCGAACTCGTCGCGCCGGCGGACTTCGGCCATCAGGTCCCATTTGCGTACCACGTGCCAGTCCAGCCGCGCGGCGATCAGTTGCCCGCGACTGTCGAACCAGTCCGCCGAACTGTCGCGACTCATGCGCAGTTCGCTCAGGCGATAGGCATACTTGCCGCCGACGCTCCAGCGCTCGTTCAGGTCGTAGATGCCGTCGATGGCGAAGACGTGGCTGCGCTGGGCGTAGTCGACGTTGGTGCCGGTGGCGGTGGACACCTGGTCCGGCGGCGGCAGGTCCGCCAGGTAGGTGTACTTGGTCAGCAGGTTCAGCTTGTCGTTGAGCACCGGACGGTAGGCGTAGCCCAGCGAGGCCTCGACGAAGTTGCCGTCGTAGTAGTCGCCGCGGTCGGAGTCGCCGACGGAGAAATCCAGCTTGCCGATGAAGCGCCAGTCCGGATTCACCTTGTAGCTGAGGTTGTTGCGCATCAGCCACACGCTGAGGTCCTGCACCTGGCTGTGGTCCTCGCGGTACTCCAGGCGGCTGGCGTAGCGCAGGTCGCCGTTGCTGTAGCCGACCTTGCCGCCGAACGCGCGGCGCTTGAGCTCGTACTCGGTCTCGGCGTTGAAGGTGCCGAACTCGGTGGTCAGGCCGTAGCTCCAGTGATCGTCCGGGGCGAAGTCCAGGCCGTAGCCCTGGATCAGCCCGGCCTGATCGCCGCGCTGCACGCGCTGCTCGGCATACACACTGGTGGTGTCGGTCCAGCGCGAACGTGCGCCGGAGACGAACTGGCCGACCCGCCCTTCGCCGCCGCCCAGGCCGCTGCGGCTACCGAAGCCATCGTCCGTGCGGTCGTTGTCCAGCGTGTAGTTGAAGTACAGGTTGGTGCGATCCGAGGCGTCGTAGTTGACTCCGGCCTTGGCGCCCAGGCCGAGGTTGCCGCTGGACAGCTCGCCGTTCAGCGCGGTGCGCTCGTTGAGGCGGTAGTCGCCGCCGACCCCGATGCGGTTGTTGGCGCTGCGCTCGCCGGTGCGGCTCAGCGTGCCCTGGGTGAATCCGTACAGCGACCAGTCTTCCTCGGCGTGGTAGAGCGCCTGGACCACCGCGTCGTTGCGCTCGCCTTCGTCGTAGGCGCCGCTGTAGAGGCCGTCGTAACCGTTGAGGTAGGACGAGCTGCCGTTGCTGCGACGGTCGTTGCGCAGGCCGCCGCTCAGGCGCCAGGCGTCGCTCAGGTCGTAGGCCAGTTGCGCTTCGGCGGAACGCCGCGAGCGGCTGCCCTTCTCCTCGGTCTCGTCGGCCTTCACGGTCAGCTCGGTCTTCTCGCCCAGCGGCGCGGTGTAGCTGCCGCCGACCTGATTGGCGGCGAGGTCCGACAGGCGTCCGGGCGCGGAGAAGCCAGCGTCGCGTTTCTCATAGTAGAAGGTGCCCTTGCCTTCGCCGTCTTCCACCAGGTCCTTGAGGTCGAAGGCGGTTTCCACGCGGTTGGCGCGGGCCGCCGAATCGCTGCCTGCCTCGGCGCTGTCGAAACCGAAGCCGCCGTCATAGGAGAAGCGCTGGTCGAGGCTGTCGCCCTTGCTCTGCGCCGATTCGACCTTCAGCCAGGTGCCTTCGCTCTGCCGCAGCAGCAGGTCGCCGCCGCCGAGGGTCTGGTCCTCGCGGCCGGTCTGCTCCTGCATGCTGCCGGTCACGCCGACCCGGACCTTGTCGTTGACCCAGTAGGAGGTCCGCCCGCCGTAGGCCATGTCGTCGAGCTTGTCGAGGCCTGGCGAGTATTCGTAGCCGACCACCAGGAACGCCGGGTTGCCGGACAGGCTGCCGCCGGAGCGGATCAGCAGGCTGCCGTCGGCGCTGGCCGAGAGCGGCTGGCTGAGGATGACGCGGCCCTGCAGGGAGTTGATCTCGTAGTCGATCCCGGCAACCAGGTCCTGGGCATAGAGCACCTGCCCGGAATCCGGATCGCGCACTTCGATGCGCACGCGCTCGCTGCCTTCGGTGATGTCCTGGTGACGCAGGTAGTACAGCGAACCCCCGGTGCCGCGGAAATCCTCGCGCGCCGACGCGGTGCCCGGCTCGGCGGCGAAGCCTTCCACCTGCAGGCGCCGTTCGCCGAAGCCGGTGAACTCGTCGCTGCGATAGCGCACCTGGCCGCCGTAGAGGCTGCGGTCGATCTGGGTCAGCTCGGTATCGCGGATCTGCTCGCGGAAGTTGCCCCACATGGCGTGGGATTTCTCGTCCTCGACCTTGGCGTAGAACTTGCCCCGCGTCGGCGCATCCTCGACCAGCGTCGAGTCGTCGCCGAAGGTCGCCCAGCCCTTGTCCGAGTCGGAGTCCAGGCGGCGCAGGAACTCGCGCGGGTCCTTGTCGTTGAAGTTGCTGAACAGGCTGTCCACGGCCTCCTCGCCGGTATCGACGCTGCCGGTGACGGTGTACTTACCGTCGATCTTGCCCTTGGTGTAGAACGCCAGGCGACCGTCGGCGTACAGCTTGTCGTCGTAGTAGCGGTCTTCCTGGGTGACCAGCCGCGCCGGGCCTCTGGTGTTCTGCTGGCCGACGGTGAAGTCGGCGATGGCCACGGTGAACCAGTCGTTCTGCGGCAGGCGCAGGTCGCGGCGGTAGATGCGGCCCTTGCCGTCGTCGTCGAGCACCGCGACTTCCACGGTGTGCACGCCGCGCGGAATGATCTGCGCCGCGGCGAACTTGCCCTGGTTGTCCACCGGCACCGGACGGCCCATGACGAACACGTGCTGGCCGTCCTTGACCTGCTTGCCGTTGATCGTGACGGTGCCGCCGGCCACCGGAATGGCATGACGTTGCAGGCGATTGCCGCCGTAGCCGGCGAGCAGGTCGGCGGCGACCTCCGCCTCCGGCTCCTCGGCCAGCTTGCCGCGCGCCACGCTGAGCGCCTGCGGGCTGGTTTCGTCGTAGCGGCCCTGCTCGTCGTACACGCGCAGCTGGTAATAGATGCGCTCGGGCAGACCGGCCGTGGGCGTCCAGTCGGCCTTCAGCTCGGGATCGAGCGGCAGCGTCTGCAGCAGCTCGGGCGCGCCGAACAGGCGCTTGCGACCTATGATGCGCACCTCGGCGCGCTTGATCCAGTGCAGGTAGTTGCTGTAGCCGCTGAACTGCTGGACCTCGCCGACCCGCGCCACGCGGGCGCCGGAAACGACGTTCAGGCGCGGCTGGGTGGAGAGGTTGTCGAAACGCACCTGCAGCAGGTCCTTGGCCAGCTCGACGTCGACGCAGCGTTGCGCGTCCGCGCTGCCCGCCTCGCCGTTGTTCAGGGGCGCGCCGTCGACGCTGATCATGAACGGCAGCACGTTCTGCAGCGGAACGTTGCCCGGCGCGCACTGCTCGGCCTTCGCCGGCGTGACGACCACCGCCTCGTCGTACCAGATTTCCACTTCGACGCGACGGTTCAGCGCCCAGTCGCGCTCGTCGTCGCCGCGCGCCAGCGGCTCGTCCGGGCCGCGGCTGGCGAACTGCAGTTGCTCGGTCTTCAGGCCAAGGCGCTGGCGGAACAGCTCGCCGACCTCCTTGGCGCGTTGCAGACCCAGGCCATAGTTGTCCTGGTAGATCGACTGGGTACGTTGCGACAGGTGCTGCGGATCGGTATGCCCGATCAGCCGCAGGCGCAGGTTGCGCTTGCCCGCCAGGCGCTTCATCAGCGTGTCCAGGGCGTCGCTGTCGCGCTCGGGAATCGCCGAGCGCCCGGAGGCGAAACGCACCACCGGCAGCCCTTCGCGCAGCACCACCGACTCGACCTTCTCCTCGCCGACGTCCAGCAGTTGCTCGCGCTTGCCGAGTGCGCCGTCGAGTTGCCAGAGAATCAGGTGCTCGCGCGGCAGTTCGCGCTCGGCGTTCGCCGGCAACGCGGGCAACCCGCCCGGCGTGAACGGCCGGCGCTGCACCAGGGATTCGTCTTCCATCGCCCCGCGCGGGCCTTGCAGGCCGCAGCCCTTGCCCACTTCACACTGTTCGGCGGCGATCGCCACGGCGACCGCCAGCGGGTTGAGGGCCAGTGCGGCGATGCCGCACGCCACCAGATTGCGCATGCTCATCGGATCACCTCCACACTGTCACCTGCCGGTACGATTTCTTCTTCCAGTTGCACGTCGTAACAACAGTCGTGTGGCTCCCACTGCTCCTTGATCCAGTCCCTCACATGGCCGATCCGGGCCCGCGCGTCCTCGACGCTGCCGTCCACCGGCAGGCGATAGGCGATGCGCAGGATCGAAGGCTCCGCGTACATCAGCGTCAGCACCTGGCCGAGCTGCGCCTGGTACTGCGCCGTCAGCTGGTTGTCCGCGCCGAAGGCCGCCGGGCTCAGGTCCAGGCGCACCACGCGGTGGATGCTGGCGCCGAAGTTGGCCTTGACCAGGCGCCCCTGGGTCAGGCGCACCACGCGCGGGTTCTCGGTGGTGATGCGGTAGCCGGACGGCAGCGTGCGTTCGTCGACCTTGAGGATGAAGTTGCTGCCACGCATCTCGCTGGGCACGTCGGCGCAGGCGATGTGGTAGCGGCCGTACTCGTCGGTGGTCACCAGCCAGCCCTTGGGCGTGGCCAGGCGCACGCCGGGAATGCCGGGCTCGCCTTCGTCCTGGTAGCCGTTGCGGTTCTTGTCGTCGAAGACCTTGCCGATCAGGTCGCTGCAGTCGAAGGTCGGGTCCGCCACCACGCGCACGCTGGCGCTGGCGACGTTGGAAACCCGCGCATCGGCGACCATGTTGCTGGCCCAGGCCTGGTTGACGTACTCGTTGAAGCCGACGCCGGAGCCGACCACCAGGATCAGGCGGATGGTCACCAGTTGCCCGGCGTTCAGCGTGCGGTCCGGCCAGCGCAACAGGCGGCCGTTGACCTGCGGTTCGGCGGGTACGCCGTCGATCTGCGCGGAACCCTTGACGTACTTGAAGCCCGGCGGGATCTGGTCCTCGAGGGCGATCGCCGCGAGGCTCGAAGCCAGGGTGTTGCGCGCGGTCAGGGTGTAGGGCACCAGCTCGCCACGGGTGACGTTGACCTTGGGCGTGGTCTTGGTCATGACGATGGCGCCGGCGAGGATCGGGTCGACCGGAATGTGGTTGTTGACCACGTCGGCCGAGCCGCCCGCGAAGCTGAAGCTCGCGTAGTACTGCGTGGTGTCGCTGCTGCCGGCGAGTCCGGCCGAGCTGGCCGGGCACAGCGCCGGGTCATGCGCGGTGATCGCGTCCAGCGGCGGCCGGTTGCTGTTCTGCACCAGCGCCGGGTCCGGGAAGGCACCCACCGCCAGGGTGGTGCGGCACACCGGGATCAGCGCCGAGGGCTGCTGCAGGTAACCCGATGGCGGCGTCACCACCAGGGTGTAGGTGCCAGCCGGCGCGCTGGGCAACAGCACGATCTGGTACAGGCCATCGCTGCCGGTGGCCTGCTCCAGCGCACCGCCGAGCACGTCGGCGGCGCTGAAGCCGGCCGGTCCTTCGATGCGCACCACCGCGCCGCGAACCGGCTCGCGGGTGATGGCGTCGTAGACCACGCCGGCCGGGTCGACCGGCAGGCTCTGCTCCGGCGTGTGGCTGCCGGCGACCAGGGTCAGCTCGCTGAGCGTGCCGGTGGCGGTGCTCGCCCCTGCCGGGTTGCCGGTGCCCATGGCGCCGTCGGTGTAGGCGGCGCCGCTTTCGTTGGGGACCGGGCGACCGTAGACGGTGCCGGTTTCCGGGTGACGGAAGCGCACTTCGTAGCCGCTGTTGGGGATCACGTCGGAGAAGGCGTAATGGCCGTTGGCATCGCTCAGGGTGGAAGCCACCACGCTGCCGCCACGCACCAGCTCCACGGTCCAGCCGGGCATCAGGCTTTCGCCCGGATCGCGCACGCGGTCGTGGTTGCTGTCGAACCAGACGCTGCCTTCCAGGCTGGTCAGCGCGCGGCTGATGGTGGTCGGGTCCTCGACGCGGTTGTTGCCAGTGTCGATGGACTGCTCGCTGCCGCCGGAGACCACGGCGACGTTGGTCAGGGTCACGTCGCCCAGGCCACCGTCGACGCTGACCGGCACGCTGATCGTGTTCGTCGCGTCGCTGGCCGGGGTGTTCGCCGGGATCGCCGCATCGGTGGTGCAGCGGATTACCTGCCCGCTGACGGCACAGCTCCAGCCGTTGCCGGTGGGCACACCAGCGGCGGTCAGGCCGGCCGGCAGGGTATCGACCACGGTGACGGTGCCGCTGCTGGCGCCCACGCCGAGGTTGCCGACGCGGATGACATAGACGCCGCGGCCGGCGGCGAGGAAGGTCGCCGGGTCGTGGGTCTTGCTGATCACCAGGTCGGGGGTGGGGATTTCGGCGAACCAGTTGTCCACCGAGAACAGTTGGCCGTCACCGCTCAGGTCGATGCCGGAGATGGCGCTGGGCGCGACACTGACCGTGGTCGCGGTGCCGCCGGCGCTGCCCGCGGTGGTCTTGCCGGGCAGCGTGCCTTCGGGCTGCTGCGGCTGGGTCAGGGTGTAGGTGCCGGCCGGCAGGCCGCTGAAGCTGAAGCTGCCGTCGGCGCCGGTGACCACGCTGCGCGGGGCCACCGGGTTGCCGTTGACGTCGGTGCCGCTCAGTTCGATGGTCTGGCCGGGCAATCCGTGGTCGTCGCCATAGGGCCGCCCGTCGTCCTCGGGGTCGATGAACACCTGCCCGCTGAGGGTGCGCCCGTGCGGAATCTCGGCGAAATCGTTGCCGGTGGACGCCGTGGCCGGTGGCAGCACGATGCCGGCGATGGCGCTGGGCAACGTGCCGACCGCGGTGGGCGTGCCGCCGGTGCTGCCGGCGAGGGTCTGGCCGTTGGCGGTGTTCTCCGGCTGGGTCGGTTCGGTCACCGTGTAGGTGCCCGGCGCCAGGTCGGTGAAGCTGTAGTGGCCGCCCGCATCGGTCACCAGGCTGCGCGGGGTGATCGCGTTGCCCTGCCAGTCGCTGCCGGTGAGGGTCAGGGTGACCCCGGCCAGGGCCGGATCGCTGTTCTGGCGCACGCCGTCGTTGTTCTGGTCGGCGAATACCGTGCCGGAGAGGCTCGACGGCCGCACTTCGGGGAAGTCGTTGCCGATTGAACCGCTGACCTCGCCGTCGGCGTTCGCGCTCAGGTTGATCCCGGCGATCTGGCTGCTGGTCGCCGTGGGGTTGCTGGCGACACCCGGCGCACCGCCGCTGCCGTTCAGCGAGATCAGGCTACCGGCGCGCGGCAGGTCGTTCAGCGTCCCGGCCGGCTGGCCGGCCTGGCACACCGAATAGACGCCGGCGGCCAGGTTGGCGAACAGGTAGTTGCCGGACGCATCGGTGAGCAGCGGATTGACGAAGCCCTCCGGGCCGCTTGCCAGCGGACCGGCGCAACCGTTACCGCTGTGCAGGGCGATGGAAATGCCGGCCAGCGGCAGGTCGGTGCCCGGCGCGTAGCCGCCGTCGTCGAGATCGTCGTTGCGGTAGACCTTGCCGGCGACGTAGCCCAACGTACTGACGTTGAGCGGCGCATAGGCCGGCTGCGGGTTGTTGCCGAAGTCGGTCTTCAGTTCGCCGGCGGCGATCACGTTGGTGTGCTCGCCGGGCGTGCTCGCGGTCACGTCGACTTCCACGGTGCAGCCGCCGGCCGGCACCACGCTGGCGCTGGCCAGGCGCACGAAGGCGGCGTTGGGCGTAGCGACGATGCTGGCGCTCGGGCAGGTGCCGCCGACATTCGGCGTGGCGGCCACGCGCACCGGTCCTGGCGAGGTCGGCAGGGTGTCGGTCAACGCCGCGCTGAGGGTCATCGGCGCGTCGTTGGGGTTGCCGACGAAGATCGTCAGACGCGAGACGCCGCCCTGCGGGATCACCGCGGGCTGGAACTGCTTGGTCAGCGTCGGCGGGCTGGAAAAGGTGATCTGCGCGCGCGTCGGCTGTTCGTTGACGACCCCTTCGTAGCTGCTCACGCCGCCCGCCGGGATCTGGTTGAGGTAGCTGCCGGCGACGTTGCTCAGCACGTTGACACTGACGGTGCAGGAGGCGTTCGCCGGCAGTTCACCGCCGGCCAGGCTGACGCCAGTGCCGGACGGCGAGGCGCTGGCCAGGCCACCGCAGCTGTTGGCGAGGTTTGGCGTCTGCGCCACCACCAGGCCGTTCGGCAGGCTGTCGCTGAAGGCGACGCCGGTCAACGGCGCGGCGTTCGGGTTGCTGATGCGGATGCTCAGCGCATAGGCGTTGCCCGGCGTGCCGTTGGCGATGCCGGTGCTGAAACCGTCGGGGCTGCCGGCGTCCAGCGTGCGATTGACGAAGGCCTTGTGCACGCGCAGGGGCATCTTCACCCGCAGGGTGTCGCTGGTGCCCTGGTTGTTCTGCACCGGGCTGCCGCCGGCGCTGGCGGATACCGCGCCGACCGGGATGGCGTTGAGGTACTCGCCCTGGGTGGCCGAGAGCACGTCCACCTCGATGTAGCAGGTGGCGGGCGCCGAACTGCTGCCGGCCGCGAGCTGGCCGTTGCTCAGGGTCAGGCTGCCGCTGGCGACGCTGATGCTGCCCTGGCAGGTGCCCAGCGCGTTGGCCGGGCTGGCGCTGACCAGGCCGGCGGGGTAGCTGTCGGTCAGGGTCAGGCCGCTGAGCGGTTCGGAGGTGGGGTTGGTGAAGGTGATGCGCAGGCGCGAGCGCTCGTTGGCCGCGACCACGTTGGGGGTGAACTGCTTGACCACGCCGAGGCCGCTGCTGGTCTGCAGGCTGGTGGAGGCCGGCTGGTCGTTGCTCACGCCCTGGGCGCTGGTGACGGCGCCCGTGGGGATGATGTCGTTCACCGTGCCGGTGACGGCCATGGTCACGTCGACGGTGACGGTGCAGCTCGCCCCCGCGGCCAGGCTGGCGCCGGCAAGCGACAGGCTGGTCGCGCCCGGTGCGGCGCTGCCCACGCCCCCCCGCCGGGGGTGGGGGGCATAGCCCCCCAGGC
>NZ_JASCPA010000009.1:0-101977 GCF_029959715.1 Pseudomonas sp. PS02288
CCGGGCGCCTGCGCGCGGGGGGGCGCCCCCCCCCCGGGGGGGGGGCGGCGCCCCCCACCCGGCCCCGCGACTCAGGCCAGGCCGCCGTTGGCGCGCAGGACCTGCCCGTTGATCCAGCCCGACTGCGGGCCGGCGAGGAAGGCCACCACGGCGGCGATGTCGTCCGGCTCGCCGAGGCGTTCCAGCGGCGGCATCCGGGCGAACTGCCGGACCTGTTCCTCGCTCTTGCCGTCGAGGAACAGCTCGGTGGCGACCGGCCCCGGAGCGACCGCGTTGACGCGGATGTTGCGCCCGCGCAGTTCTTTGGCGAACACCGCGGTTAAGGCTTCCACCGCGGCCTTGCTGGCGTTGTAGATGGCGTAGCCCGGCAGTTTCAGGGCCAGCGCGGTACTCGAGAAGTTGACGATGCGGCCGCCGTCGTTCATCCGCGCCGCGGCCTCGCGCAGGGTGTTGAAGGTGCCGCGCGTGTTGATCGCGAAGGTCCGCTCGAACAACGCATCGTCGTGTTCGGCCAGCGGCGCGGTCTTGAGAACGCCGGCGTTGTTCACCAGCACGTCCACGCGACCGAGGCTTGCCTCGGTTTCCTCGAACAGCCGGCGCACGTCCTCGGCGCTGGCGACGTCGGCCTTGACCGCGACGGCGCGGCCGCCATCGGCGACGATCTGCGCCACCACGAGGTCCGCCTCGCTGGCGCTGCTGGCGTAGTTCACGGCAACCGCGAAGCCGTCGGCGGCAAGGCGCCGGGCGATCTCGGCGCCGATGCCGCGGGAGGCACCGGTTACGATGGCTACGGGTGATGGGGGCTGGCGGTTCATGGGCAATCTCCTGGGGAATAGAGGGTGCTGTTTTGTGTACGACCACAGGTTCACATGCTCACTGCCGGGGATAAATACGCGGGAATTGGCGTTACCATTCAGAAATCGCCAACAATCGGGGGGCCGCTCCATGGATCAGGTCAGGGCCATGAAGGTCTTCGTGAGGGTCTTCGAGCGCAACAGCTTCACGCTGGCCGCCGAAGACCTGCAGATGCCCCGCGCCACGCTGACTCACGTGATCAACCAGCTGGAAGCGCGCCTTGGTACCCGGCTGCTGGAGCGCAGCACGCGGCGGGTCCGGCCGACGCTGGATGGCGAGGCCTATCACGAACGCTGCGTGCACCTGCTCGCACAGCTGGAGGAGGCCGAGCACGCCTTTCGTAGCGTGGCGCCCAAGGGGCGCTTGCGCGTCGATCTGAGCGGCACCCTGGCGCGGCATTTCGTGGTGCCGGCGCTGCCCGAGTTTCTCGCCCGCTACCCGGAGATCGAGCTGTCGCTGAGCGAGGCCGACCGCTTCGTCGACCTGATCGAGGAGGGCGTCGACTGCGTGCTGCGTTCCGGCACCCTGGGCGACTCCTCACTGATCGGCCGGCGGGTGGCCACTCTTGCGCAGATCACCGCCGCCAGCCCGGCCTACCTGAGTCGGTACGGCACGCCCCAGCGCCTGGAGGACCTCGCCGAACATCGCGCGGTGAACTACGTGTCGAAGTGCAGCGGACGCTTCTTCCCCTTCGAGTTCAGCGTCGGCGGAGAGGTGCGCGAGGTCGAGATCCAGGGCGCGTTGACCGTGTTCGGCGTGCAGATCTACGCTGCGTCGGCGCTCGCCGGCCTGGGCCTGGTACAGGCGCCGCGCTACCGCTTCGCCGCGCAGCTCGAACAGGGCCTGATGTGCGAGGTGCTGCCGCAGTTCCCCCCGCCACCGATGCCGGTTTCGCTGCTCTACCCGCAGAACCGCCACATGTCGCCGCGTGTGCGGGTGTTCGTCGACTGGCTGACGGGCGTGTTCCGCGAGCAGGTGCCGGGCTGAGGTGCGATCCACCGGCGGGTGCCGTTGCGGCGCCGATCAGGCTGCACAAATCTTCCAGACCATCGGTTCGCGCGGCGATAGCCTGGCACCGCGTCGCTGCCGATAATGAGCGGCGACGCGGGAGGCAGGTATGAACAACTGGGTGGAACTGCTGCAGGACGGTGACACCGGCATCGAGACCATCCGGGCGCATTTCGAAGGCCATGCCTACGATCCGCACTGGCACGACAGCTATCTGGTCGGTTTCACCGAGCAGGGCGTGCAGCAGTTCCATTGCCGTGGCGCGCGGCGTTCGAGCACGCCGGGACAGGTGTTCCTGCTCGAACCCGGCGACATCCATGACGGCCATGCGCCGACCGCGGAAGGGTTCACCTACCGCATGCTCTACCTCGACCCGCACTGGCTGGAACGCGAGTTGTGCGGGCTGTTCGAGCAGGCGCCGGAACATGCCCAGCTGAGTTTCGCCCAGGTTCTCGCCGAGGACCCGCAGCTGGCCGGCGCCACCGCCAGCGCCTTCGCCATGCTCCACGGGCGGGACATCCGCATCGCCCGCCAGGCGGCGCTGGACCTGCTGCTGGAGCGCCTGACCCGCCATCTCACCTGGCGCACGCGGATGCCGGCCTGCGACCCACGCCTGCCGCGCGCGGCGCAGCGGGCGCGCGATTATCTGCACGCGCACCTGGAGCAGGACCTGGGCATGGACCAGCTGGCGCAGATCGCCGGGGTCGATCGCTATCGCCTGACCCGCGCCTTCAAGGCCGCCTATGGCCTGCCGCCGCACGCCTACCTGATCCAGCTGCGCCTGACCCGCGCGCGCCGCCTGCTGGCGCGTGGCGAGAGCCCGGCGCTGGTCGCCGCGACGCTGGGCTTCGCCGACCAGAGCCACCTCGGGCGCTGGTTCCGCCGTGCCTACGGGCTGACGCCGGCGGACTACCGCACGCGCTGCACAAATCGTCCAGACCGCTGAATCCGCCCGCGACATGCTTGGCTGCCTTTCTTCAGGAGCTGCCCATGTCCGCGTCCTTCCTGCCCTTCGTGCTGTTCGCCCTGGTCGCCTCGATCACGCCCGGCCCGACCAACCTGCTGGTGTTGAACAACGGCGCGCGCCACGGCCTGCTCGCCAGCCTGCCGGCGGTGTTCGGCGCCTGCGCCGCCGCGGCGGCCATCGTGCTGCTGGTGGGCAGCGGGTTCGGCGACCTGCTGGCGCGCCTGCCGCAGGTGCAGCTGGCGATGAACGCGGCGGGCATCGCCTGGCTCAGCTACCTGGCCTGGAAGATCTTCCGCAGCCCGCCCCCGGACCTGGGCGCGCCGGGCGCCATGCCGGGGCGCTTCGGCCTGCTCGCCGCGGCGAGCCTGCAACTGGTCAACCCGAAGACCTGGATGATGGCCCTGGCGGTGCTCGGCGTGTTCGCCGGCCACGGCCCGGACCAGGGCCTGCGCACGCTGCAACTGGCGGCGATCTTTTTCGTCGTCTCGCTGCCCTGCCTGGCCGCCTGGGCCTGCCTGGGCGTCGGCAGCGCGCGGCTGCTGCGCTCACCCACCGCGCTGCGCCGCTTCAACCAGGCGATGGGGCTGTTGCTGCTGGTTTCCGCCTGGCTGGGCCTGCTCCTATAGGGTGCGCCATGCGCACCTACCCCTCGCTAAAGCCGAGGCCTTGGCGTTATGACTCGGTGCGCGCGGCGCACCCTACGGTCAGTGGTCTCGCGGGGCCTGCTTCCGTAGGGAGCGCCATGCGCACCTTCCCCTCGGTGAAGCCGAAGCCTTGGCACCACTCAGAAGGTCGCGAGAATCAGCCCGAGGGTTTCCATCGCCCGCTCGCTGCCGGCGTCCCACGGGTGGCCGTGGTTGAGCCGTGCGCAGTTGCCGAAGCGGCGGGTGGCGGAAAAAATCGGCCCCGGCGCCAGGCTGATGCCCTGTGCGAGCGCCAGCTGGAACAGCTGAAGCGAGTCGACCCGCTCGGGAAATTCGAACCACAGGAAGTAGCCGCCGGTGGGCCGCGTGACCCGCGTGCTGGCCGGGAAATGCCGGGCGGCGGAGGCGAGCATCGCGCCCTGCTGCATCTCCAGCGCATGGCGCAGCTTGCGCAGGTGGCGGTCGTAGCCACCGTGCTGCAGGTAATCGGCGATCGCCGCCTGGGCCGGCACCGAGGGCGAGATGGTGGTCATCAGCTTGAGCCGGCTGATCTGCTCGGCGTAGCGCCCACCGGCCACCCAGCCGACCCGGTAACCCGGCGCCAGGCTCTTGGAGAACGAGCCGCAGTGCATCACCAGTCCGTCGCGGTCGAAGCTCTTCACCGGTTTCGGCGGCTGCGTGCCGTAGTAAAGCTCGGCGTAGACGTCGTCCTCGATCAGCGGCACCTGATGGCCGTGGAGCAGTTCGTAGAGGGCACGCTTCTTGTCCTCGCTCATGCTCGCGCCGAGCGGGTTCTGCAGGCTGCTCATGAACCAGCAGGCCTTGATCGGCAGGCGTTGCAGGCTGTCGGCGAGGCTCTCCAGGTCGATGCCCTCGCGCGGGTGCACGGGAATCTCCACCGCCTTGAGCTTCAGCCGCTCGAGCACCTGCAGGGTGGCGTAGAACGCCGGCGCCTCGATGGCCACCAGGTCGCCGGGGCGGGTCACGCTCTGCAGGCAGAGGTTGAGCGCCTCCATCGCGCCGTTGGTGATTACCAGCTCGTCCATCGGCAAACGCACGCCGGCGACCATGTAGCGCAGGGCGATCTGCCGGCGCAGGTCGGGATTGCCGGCGGTCATGTCGGCGATCACCGCTTGCGGCGGCATGTCGCGCACGCTCTGCGCCATCGAGCGGGCCAGCCGCGCGAGGGGAAACAGGTAGGGGCTGGGGAAGGCCGAGCCGAAGGGCACGGTGGCCGGATTCTTCAGCGAGCCGAGCACCGAGAACACCAGTTCGCTGACGTCCACCTCGGTGGTCTGCGCCTGGCGCGGGCCACGCTCCACCGGCGATTCCGGCTCGTGCAGCGGGTGCTTGGCGTGCTCGCGGACGAAGTAGCCGGAACGCGCCCGCGCCTGAATCAGCCCGCGGTCCTCCAGCAGGTAGTAGGCCTGGAACACCGTGGACGGGCTGACCCCGTAGGTGCGGCTGGCGTGTCGCACCGAGGGGACGCGCTCGCCGGGGGCGAGCACGCCGTTGCGGATCGATTCGGCGATTTCGTCGGCGAACTTCTCGTAGCGCTTCATCGTGGACAGGGTCATCGCGGCTGGGCTGGTGCTGGACACTGTACTTCAACCTGTCGGTGCTTCGGGGATGTCGGAGCGGCGGCCTCGCGGCTGTCGCCACCGATCAGCGGTTGATCGGCGCGACGAAGGTGCTGGCGGCGCTGATCCGGGTCGTCGGTTCGTCGAGGTCCTGCACGGCGAAGGTCAGTGGCTGCGAGCTGTTCGCGGTGTCCGCGGTCAGCGCCACGCTCACCGGCAGATCGGCGATCTCCCCCGGTTGCAGGAGCACCTCGCGCTGGCCGCTGTAGTGGAAGTCGCCTTCCTCGGCCAGTTCGATGACGTAGTGGCGCGCCTGCTGGGTCTTGTTGATCAGCTTCAGGGTGTAGATGTTCTCGATCTGGCCGAGGCTGTTCTCGCGGTACAGGCCGCGGTCCTTGGTGACGTCCAGCGACACCAGCGGGCGAACCTGCAGGGCCCAGACGAAGGCGCCGATCATCGCCACCAGCAGCGCCGCGTAGCCGATCAGGCGCGGCCGCAGCAGGCGGGTCTTGCCGCCCGCCATCGCGCGTTCCGAGCTGTAGCGCACCAGGCCGCGGGCATAGCCCATCTTGTCCATCACCGAGTCGCAGGCGTCGATGCAGGCGCCACAGCTCAGGCAGTCGAGCTGCAGGCCGTCACGGATGTCGATGCCGGTGGGGCAGACCTGGACGCAGATGGTGCAGTCGATGCAGTCGCCCAGCCCGGCGCTGCGCGGGTCGACGTCCTTGCGCCGCGGACCGCGATTCTCGCCACGGGCGGCGTCGTAGGTCACCACCAGGGTGTCGGCGTCGAACATCACGCTCTGGAAGCGCGAGTAGGGGCACATGTGCAGGCACACCTGCTCGCGCAGCCAGCCGGCGTTGAGGTAGGTGGCGGCGCTGAAGCAGGCGACCCAGAAGGCGGTGGTCAGGTCCAGTTGCAAGGTGAACAGCTCGCGCACCAGGTCGCGGATCGGCGTGAAGTAGCCGACGAACGCCAGTGCGGTGGCCAGGCTGATGGCCAGCCAGAGCGCGTGTTTGGCGCCACGCCGCAGCAGCTTGGTCGCCGACCAGGGCGCGGCGTCCAGCTTGAGACGCTGGCCGCGGTCGCCCTCGGTGACCTTCTCCGCCCACATGAACACCCAGGTCCAGACGCTTTGCGGGCAGGTGTAGCCGCACCACACGCGGCCGGCGAACACGGTGATGGCGAACAGGCCGAAGGCGGCGATGATCAGGATCGCCGAGAGTAGCACCAGGTCCTGTGGCCAGAAGGTCGCGCCGAAGATGTAGAACTTGCGCCCGGAGAGGTCCCAGAGCACGGCCTGGCGGCCGCCCCAGTCGAGCCAGGCGGTGCCGAAGAACAGCAGGAACAGCGCCCCGGCGCCATAGCGGCGCAGGTTGCGGAACAGTCCGGTGAAACTGCGGGTGTGGATCGGCCCGCCGGCTTGCGCGGGGGTGAGGCGGATTGGCTGGCTCGGATCGATGCTGTCGATGATCCGGGCGGGAATACGGTCGGTCATGGTGTCGCCCCATCAGGCTTTTTATCAGGCCCGACCATGATCGGCGGCGAACTGTGCCGGTAACAGACTCAGCTAAATCTAAAAAAACCAGATCAGATGATCCGGCGCCCTGGCTGCAGGCCCCGTGGCGAAAGGCCGCAGGGTCCGCAGGGCCAGAGCGACAGTATCACCGCGAACGACACGCGCTGCCGGAGTGGGCGGCCGCGCCCGCGCTCAGAGCCCCAGGTCGGACAGGCCGGGATGCTCGTCCGGCCGGCGCCCCAGCGGCCAGCGATACAGGCGCTGTTCCTCGCGGATCGGCAGGTCGTTGATGCAGGCGAAACGCCGCGTCATCAGCCCGTCGCCGTCGAACTCCCAGTTCTCGTTGCCATAGGAGCGGAACCAGTTGCCGGAATCGTCGTGCCATTCGTAGGCGTAGCGCACGGCGATGCGGTTGCCGTCGAAGGCCCACAGCTCCTTGATCAGCCGGTAGTCCAGTTCCTTCGCCCATTTGCGCTCGAGGAAGGCTTTCGCCCCGGCGCGGTCATGGACGAACTCGGCGCGGTTGCGCCACTGGGTATCGAGGCTGTAGGCCAGCGAGACGCGTTCGGGATCGCGGCTGTTCCAGCCGTCTTCGGCGAGGCGGACCTTTTCGATGGCGCTCTCGCGGGTGAACGGCGGCAGCGGCGGGCGTTGTGTGGACATGGTCGGCTCCAGGGCGGGCGGGGGCTAGGCATTGACCACGCGGCTACGCGGCGCGATCCGTTCGGCGATGCGCTCCACCAGGTACTCGGCATCCCGGGCGACCCCGGAGAAGCGTCCCGAGCCCCAGGTGTAGAGCCACGGCAGGCCGAGGAAATACAGCCCCGGCTGGGCGCTGACGCCGCGCGTATGGACCGGATGGCCGCGACCGTTGAACACGCCGACGTCGACGTAGGCGAAGTCCGGGGCGAAGCCGATGCACCAGACGATGCAGCTGATGCCGGCTTCCGTCAGGTTCAGCGTCTCGCGCTCCGCGGGCGGTTGCCAGAGCGGCTGGTAGACCTCGCCGGGCGGCGCGTCGATGGCGTTCTCGGCGATGTACTGGTCGATGCTGGCATTGATCCGGTTGTACACCGCGTCCGCCGCGTCCAGCTTGGCCGCGAGGTCGGTGGAGAAACGCAGGGTGTCGCCGTCCAGCTCGCGCAGCACGCCGAACAGCTGCATGCCTTCGAGGGCGAAGCGGCGCAGGTCGATGTCGCGCCCGCCGTCGCGGCCGGTGACGTAGTGGTTGGTGTTGTCGCGCACGCCCTCGCGCAACGGATGGCGGTCGACGCCGATGTCGTAGTAGCCCATCTCCGCCAGCCAGTCGACCACGTCGCGGCCACGGTGGAAGCGGGCGCAGCGCGGCGCGTCGCCGACCGCCAGGAACACCTCGCGGCCGGCCAGGTGCAGGTCCTCGGCGATCTGCGCGCCGGACTGCCCGGAGCCGACCACCAGCACCTTGCCGGCCGGCAATTGCGCCGGGTTGCGATACTGCTCGGAGTGGATCTGGGTGATGCTCGGCGGCAGGCGCTCGGCCAGGCGCGGAATGATCGGCGTGTGGTAGCCACCCGAGGCGATGATCACCTCGTCGGCGCTGAACTCGCCGGCCGAGGTCTGCACGCTGTAGCCGCCCTGCGGCCGCGGGCTGACCTTCTGCACCGCGACGCCCTCGCGCACCGGTGCGTTCACCGAGGCGATGAAGCCGTCGAGGTAGGCGATGATTTCCTCGCGCTTCATGAAACCGTGCGGGTCGTCGCCCTGGTACGGGTAGCCGGGCAGCGCGCACTGCCAGTTCGGCGTGACCAGGCAGAAGGCGTCCCAGCGCTGCGTGCGCCAGGCGTGGGTCAGGCTTTTCTTCTCCAGCAGCAGGTGATCGATGCCCTGCTGCTGCAGGTAGTAGCTGGCGGAAAGACCGGCCTGGCCGCCGCCGACGATGATGACGCTGTGGTGCTGGGGTTGAGGGGCGCTTTTCATGGGGTTCTCCGAAAAAGGGTTGGTCGATGGGAGTGCCGCTGAGGCATTCGCCCGGAATGGCTTCTGTAGGGTGGATCGCGCTTCATCGATCCACCGGGCGGTGCAACGGTGGATGAAAAAGGCGTCGGCTACGCGCCCCGATCCATCCTGCGGTTGTGTTCGCTTCGAACGCTCGGGCAAGGACGTAGGGTGGATCGCGCTTCATCGATCCACCGATCGACGCGGCGGTGGATGAAAGAGCGTCGGCTAGGTGCCTCGATCCACCCTAGGGTCCTGTTCGCCCCGAGCGTGGGGCGGGCAACGTTAGGTGGGGAACGAGCCCCAGCCGCCGAGCACGCGGCCTTCGCTGTCGGTGCTCATCTCCAGCACCTGCACGGCGCCTTCGCCATGACGGTCGGCCTGGTACTTGAGCGAGGCGAGGGTGTCCATCGCCGAGCTGCAGTAGAAACCCTTCACCTCCCTGACCCGCTCGGACGCCGCGTTCAGCGCGGTTTCCAGGCGTTGCAGGAAATCCTCCAGGGCGTAGGGCACGCCGCTGTGCAGGTGTTCGTAGATCACCGTGGACGGTGAGTAACCGGGGCTTTCCTGGCCATCGGGCCAGCGCACGCGAAAGTTGACGGCGGGCATGTCAGTGCTCCTGGGCGGGGGTGTGGGTGGGGTAGCGCAGGCCGGTGAAGGGCGTCTCTGCGAGGTTCCAGAATTCGCTGCGCTCGGTGTCCTGGCGCACGACCAGGCGCGCGCTGGCGTCGATCCGGCCGATGCGCGCGCAGGTCAGGCCGTGGAAGGCGAAGGCGGCCTGGACTTCCGGGAAGGCGGCTTCATCGAGGCTGAGCAGGTAGCCGTAGCTGGGGAACGCCTGCAGCCAGCGCGGCAGGTCGCCGTCGGCAGGGCGCGGCAGGGCGTCGAGGTCCAGCTCGGCACCGCAGCCGGTGGGTTCCAGCAGCATCAGCAGGGTGCCCAGCAGGCCGGCGTTGCTGATGTCCTTGGCGGCCAGCAGCAGGCCGGCCTCGGCCAGCCGCGGGATGACTTCCAGCTGTTCGCGCAGGCGTTCGCCGGGAACGTTCTCGAAGGCTTTCCAGTAGGGCGCGTCGGCGTGCCAGCGGCCGTCGAGGTCGACCGCCATGGCCAGCACCTGGCCGGGCGCGACGTGCAGGGTCGAGAGCAGCTTCTTGGCGATGCCGGTGATCGCCACCGCCAGCGCCGCCGGGTTGCCGGCGGCCTGGCTGGTGTGGCCGCCAGCGAGGATCAGCCCGTAGGCCTCGCAGGCGGCGCGGATGCCGGCGAGCACCTGGCCGGCGGCCTCGGCGTCGTGATGCCAGTAGGCGTTGACCACCGCGCAGGCGCGCCCGCCCATGGCGGTGATGTCGCTGACGTTGGCCATCACCGCCGACCAGCCGGCGAACCAGGGCGCCGCCTCGACGAAGGCCGGCAGCATGCCCTCGATGGCGAGCAACTGGTAACGGTCGCCGACGCGGATCGCGGCGGTGTCGTCGCCGGGCAGGGCGTAGAGCGCGTCGCGGCTCGTGGCGAGCAGGGCGTCCAGCTGCCGGGCCTGGCGCTGGATGGCCAGCTTGGCGCGCATCGCGGGGGTGTCGCGCAGGGTGTCGAGCAGCGCTTCGAGCGGCGTGCTCAGCGGCAGGCGCAGGGCGTTAGTCATGGCGGCGCGCCTTCAGCGGCAGCAGCGACACCTGGCGCGGCATGAACGGGTAGCGGCCGAGGTCCGCCTGCATCAGCGCGTGCGGCTGGCCGAGCAGTTCCAGGTGTTCCAGCGTCTGCCAGTGCAGGCCGTAGAAGTACGCCTCGTTGGCCTGTTGCACGGTGGCGAGGAAGCGCGTGCAGCCCAGTTCGAGGGCACGCGACACCGCCTCGTTGACCAGTGCCGTGCCGATCAGGCCGTGGCGGCGGTAGGCGCGCTCGACGCACAGCCGGCCGCCGTACCAGAGACCGGGTTCGGGCTGGTAGATGCGCACCGCGCCGATCACCCGGTCGGCCACCGCGCAGTTGTTCGCCAGGGCGACGATGGCGATGGCCTGGAAATCGTGGGCGTCGCGGTCCTGGGCGAGCAGTTGCTGCTCTTCAGAAAACACCGCGCGACGCAGGGCGAAGTAGGCGCGGCGTTCCCAGGCCTCGCTGGCCGGCTTGACCAGCAGGTCGTCGGCGCGGAACGGGGCGAACTGGTCGTCGACAAGGGCGAAGGCGTTCATCGGCGTGCTCCTCACTCGTGTTTCTTCAGGGCCGAGCAGGCGCCGCACTTGGCGCAGCCGGCGTTGATCTTCTCGGAGTGCAGTCCGTGGCGGCGCAGGCTGGCGCCGATCCGCGGGTAGAGCCGCTGGAGCATGGCGTTGTCCGGTTTCGGGTGCTGCGCCAGCGGCGTGCCGTCGATGGGCACGAAGGGCACCACGAAGGGGTACACGCCGAGCGCGGCGAGGCGCTCGGAAATGGCGGCGATCTCGTCTTCGGAGTCGCCCAGCCCGGCGAGGATGTAGGTGCTCACCTGGCCGTGGCCGAACACCTTGAGCGCCGCCTCGAAGGCCGAGAAATAGCGGGTCAACGGCACCTCGGCCTTGCCCGGCATGATCCGCGTGCGCACCGCGTCGGTGACCGCCTCCAGGTGCATGCCGAGGGACACCACGCCGCTGTCCTTGAGGCGGGCGAACCAGGCGTCGTCGTCCGGCGGCTCGCACTGCGCCTGGATCGGCAGGTCCACCGCGGCGCTGACCGCGGCCGCCGACTCGCAAAGGATCGCCGCGCCGCGATCGGGCGTCTGCGGCGTGCCGGTGGTCATCACCATCTGCTTGACGCCGTCCAGCTCGACCGCCGCCTTCGCCACCTCGGCGAGCTGCGCCGGGCGCTTGCGGGCGATGGTCTTGCCGTTCGCCAGCGACTGGCCGATGGCGCAGAACTGGCAGGCGCTGGCCGCCTCGTTCATCCGGATGCAGTGCTGCAGCACCGTGGTGGCGAGCACGTCGCGGCTGTGCAAGGTGGCGATCTTCCAGTAGGGGATGCCGTCGGCGGTGCTGCGCGAATAGAAGTTCGGCACGCCGGGGATCTTCACTTCGCCGACCTGCAGGCCGTCGCGGAAGATCAGCGCCAGTTCGCCACTGGGCCGCGCCGAGTAGGGCGAATCCAGCGACGCCTGGTTGAGCATCGGCACCATCGCGGTGTGGTTGCCGAGGCTCAGTGCCTTGTGGTCGGAAGGCCCGGCGCCACCCTTGCGCGACAGCCCGGCGTTGCCGTCGAGCCAGCGCACGCCGTGGCATTGCAGTTCGCTGAGGAGGTCGCTGGCGATCAGGTCAGAGGCTGGCATGGTCGAACTCCTCGAGCGCGCGGGCCGGCAGCGCCGCCGGGCGTTCGTGCAGGTGCGCGGCGGGGGTGCGGTCGATCAGCAGGCTGAGCAGTTCCGGGCGGCTGTAGTGGCCGACCGAATCCATCATCCGCTTGCGCTTGTCGATCAGCGCCAGGTCGAGGTCGGCGATCACCACGCCCTCGCCGCTGCGCAGCGGTTCGCCGAGCAGGCGGCCTTCCGGAGAGACGATGGCGGTGAAGCAGCCGCCGGAGATCGGCGCCAGTTCGCAGCCGGTGTCGGCCATGATCCGTTGCTGCTGTTCCGGCTCCAGCCAGGCGGTGGCGTTGACCACGAAGCAGCCGGATTCCAGCGCGTGGTGGCGGATGGTCACCTCGATCTGCTCGGCGAAGATCTCGCCGACCAGGCAACCGGGAAACATCGCCGCGTGGATCTGTTCGCCGTCGGCCATCAGCGCATAGCGCGCCAGCGGGTTGTAGTGCTCCCAGCAGGCCAGCGAGCCGATGCGACCGGCGGCGCTGTCCACCGCGCGTAGGCCCGAGCCGTCGCCCTGTCCCCAGACCATGCGCTCGTGGTAGGTCGGGGTGATCTTGCGGCGGTGCTGGATCAGCGTGCCGTCGGCGTCGAACAGCAGCTGTGCGTTGTAGATCGTGCCGCCGTCGCGCTCGTTGACGCCGATCGACACCACCATGTTGGCCGCGCGGCAGGCCTCGCCAATGGCGAGCGTCGCGGCGGAAGGCACCTGCACCGACTCGTCGAGCAGTTTCAGGTGCTGCTTGCCCATCGCGAAGGGCGGCTGGACGAAGGAGAAATAGGGGTAGTAGGGCACCACCGTTTCCGGGAACACGGCGAACTGCACGCCTTCCCGGCCGAGGGCCTCGATCTGCCGGCAGACCTTGTCGACGGTGCCTTCGCGGCTGTAGAGCACCGGCGAAAGCTGCACGGCGGCGGCGCGGAGGGTGGGCATGGGCGGAACTCCTAATGAAGTGGCTCGAACACTGGACAGTCCGCTCTCCCATTCTTGGGGGTGGGGCGAACGCAGGTGTGTCTGAACATCCCCTCTCCCATTCATGGGGGCATGCCTGGTGGAGAGGGTTAGGGAGAGGGGCTTTTGCCTGTGACTCCGGCGCGGCCCTGGCCCTCTCCCCCGGCCCCTCTCCCGTGAACGGGAGAGGGCAGATAGTGATTACGCCGTCCAGGTGTCGATGATCAGCGCGCCCTCGCGGCGCATCAGCAGGCGCAGGTCCATCACGTCCAGCGGGTTGATCGGGCGGATGCCCTCGATCAGCGCTTTCTCGGTCTGCCCGTAGAGCGCCTGCAGGGCGAAGCGGCAGGCGTAGACCTCGCCGCCCTCGGCCATGAACGCCTTGATCTGGTTGTTCACCGCGAGATGGCCGGGGAAGGCTTCGGCGCCGAGGGTCGGGAAACCGCGCTGCACGCCGAGCTGCACGCCCGGTCCGTAGAGCAGCACCTTGGTCTCGAAGCCTTTGCGCAGCAGGCGCTTGGCCTGGAGCATGTTGACCAGGCCAATGGAGCCTTCGAAGGCGATGGTGTGAAAGGTAAGCAGGGCCTTCTCGCCCGGTTCGGCCTTGACGTCCTCGAAGACCTTTTCTTCGTAATTCACCAGGAAGTCGCCGTCCTGATACTGGGCAATGTCTACGCTTGGCATGGTCCGTTTCTCCGTTATGGGTGGCTCGACAGTGATGACTGCGGCTGCAACGGAACAGAGCGAAGCGCGTGCCAGCTTTTTTGAAATAAAAACTAATGTTTATTTATCAATAACTTGCCAATCTGATACGGTTTTCTGAGGCCTTTCTGATGCTGTCCTCGCGGTACGCAATCTCGTATAACTACGAGAATTCGTAGGCATCGACCACGAGGACTCGTAGCGATGAACGCAGCGGAACCCGATTACCTCTCCGGCTGGGCCGACATGGCCTACGCCTCGCGGCACATGGTCTTCGAGCATTGTCCGGAAGCCATCGTCCAGTTCGATCCGGTGGCCAACCGCTTCGTCGACCTCAACATCGCCGCCTGCAAGCTGTTCGGCTATCCGCGCCAGGAAATGCTCGAACTGACCGTGACCAGGCTGTTCGGCCATCAGCTCGCCGACCTGATCGTCTTCACCCAGGCGGTGATCGAGGAAGGCAAGGGCTGGAGCGACGAGCTGAGCTGCGCCTGCAAGAGTGGCGAACGCATCGAAGTGGAGGTGTCCGCCACCTGCCTCAGGCTCAAGGGCACCCAGTACCTGATCTTGGTGCTGCGCGAACGCAGCGCGCAGCGCTATTTCCTCGACCAGGCGCAGACCGAGCGGACCATGCGCGGCGGGCTGATCGAGTGGCGCAACATCCTCAACCTGTTCCAGGAAACCGAGCGCGACAACCAGTTGCTGCTCAGTGCGGTGGGCGACGGCATCTACAGCATCGACAGCGAGGGCCTGGCCACCTTCGTCAACCCGGCGGCGGCGCGCATGCTCGGCTGGGAGCCGAGCGAGATGATCGGCAAGAACATCCACCGCATCCATCACCACAGCCACGCCGACGGCAGCCACTACCCGGTGGAGGACTGCCCGATCTACAAGGCGGTGCACGACGGGCTGATCCACGAGGGCCGCCAGGAAGTCTTCTGGCGCCGCGACGGCAGCATGTTCCCGGTGGAATTCACCAGCACCCCGGTGATCGCCGACGGACGCATCGTCGGGTCGGTGGTGGTGTTCCGCGACATCACCGAGCGGCGCAGCACCGAGGCGCAGCTGCACACCGCGCTGACCGAGTTGCAGGAGCTCAAGCAGCGCCTGGAACAGCAGAACGCCTACCTCCAGGAAGAGATTCACATCGAGCACAACTACCGGGAGATCGTCGGCCAGAGCGAGCCGATCCTGAAGATCGTCAAGCAGATCGACGTGGTCGCGCCTACCGACGCCAGCGTGCTGATCCACGGCGAGTCCGGCACCGGCAAGGAGCTGATCGCGCGGGCCATCCACCAGGCCAGCCGCCGCGCGCAGAACCCGCTGATCCGGGTGAACTGCGCGGCGATTCCGGCCGAGCTGTTCGAGAGCGAGTTCTTCGGCCACGTGCGCGGTGCCTTCACCGGCGCGCTGCGCGACCGCGTCGGGCGTTTCGAGCTGGCCGACGGCGGCACGCTGTTCCTCGACGAGATCGGCGAGATTCCGCTGGAGCTGCAGAGCAAGCTGCTGCGCGTGTTGCAGGAAGGGCAGTTCGAGCGGGTCGGCGAGGAGCGCACGCGGCGCGTGGACGTGCGCATCGTCGCCGCCACCAACCGTGACCTGCGCGCCGAAGCCGAGGCCAAGCGCTTTCGCGAGGACCTGTACTTCCGCCTCAACGTGTTCCCGATTCATTCGCCGGCGTTGCGCGAGCGGCCCATGGACATTCCGCAACTGGCCGCGCACTTCCTCAAGCAGGTCGGCCAGCGCCTGAACATGCCCGGCCGGCGCCTGCGCAAGTCCGACATCGAACGGCTCCAGGCCTACGCCTGGCCGGGCAACATCCGCGAATTGCAGAACGTCATCGAGCGGGCGCTGATCACCAGCGAAGGCCTCGACCTGCGCATCGACCTGCCGACCGGCGCGGCGGCGCGCGCGGTGGTGGCGGCCGAGCCGGAAAGCCCGGCGGTACCGGCCGGCATTCTCACCGACGCCCAGCTGCGCCAGCTCGAGCGCGACAACCTGAAGGCGGCGCTGCAGGCGGCGGGCGGGCGGCTGTTCGGCAAGAATGGCGCCGCCGAGCTGCTCGGTCTCAAGCCGACCACGCTGGCCTCGCGACTGAAACGGCTGGATCTGGGTTGAAGGCCGGCGCGCTGCCGAGGGCTCAGGCCTGGGCCAGGCACACCTGGTTGCGGCCCAGCTGCTTGGCGAGGTAGAGCAGGCGGTCGCAGCGGGCTACCAGATCCTCGGGGCTCTGCACGCCCTCGTCGTGCGACAGCGCCACGCCGACGCTGATGGTCAGGCGCTCCTGGGCGTCGGGGCGATGTGGGTGGGGGATGTCCAGCTCGGCGACCTGATCGACCAGCCGTTCGGCGATGCTGCGCAGTTCCTCGGCGTCGCTCACCTGCAACAGGATGGCGAACTCCTCGCCGCCGTAGCGGAAGGTCTGCGCCTGCCCGTGGCGCAGGGTCTCGACCATGCTGCGCGCGACTTCCTGCAGGCACTGATCGCCGGCCTGGTGGCCGAAATGGTCGTTGAAAGCCTTGAAGTAGTCGATGTCGACCAGCAACAGGGCGAAGCCCCGGCCGTGCGCCTGCTGCATCGTCCAGCTTTCCGCCAGGCGCTGGTCGAAGGCGCGGCGGTTGCCGACGCAGGTGAGGGCGTCGGTGGCGGCGAGTTGTTCCAGGCACTGGTTGAGGGTGGACAGTTCCGCCTGCTGGCGACGCACCTCGACATCGGCGAGAAACGCCTGGCGCACGTTGCGCGTGCTGGTCCAGCTGATGAACAGACTCAGGCAGAGCACCGGCAGATAGACCAGGAGGAACACCAGCGCCGCACGGGAGTCGTCGGGGCTCAACTGCACGACGCTGGCCAGGATCACCGCACTGATCGCCAGCGAACAGGCCAGCGCGCCGCCGAAGGATACCCGCGCGCCCATGTTGCACAGCACGATGAAGGCGATCGAGGCATAGATGAACGTCGGGATGTCCGGCGACTGGCTGTGCTTGAGCAGTTCGAACCAGGCGGCGGTGCAGATCAGCGTGTGCAGCGGCAGCAGCAGGTCCATCAGCAGGATGCTCTGGCCGAAGCGGAAAAGCAGGTAGATGTTGCACAGGCCGATGGCGACGAGAACCACGCGCATCAGCAGTGAGAGCAGGGCGACGTCCGGGATGATGACGGCGTCGACGGCGGCGTAGGACAGATAGGCCGCGGCGGCGATCAGGTTGATCGCGATGAGGAACGAACGGCAGTGCTGGCGGACGTAGTCGTCGAAGGCAGAACGCAACTCGGCCGGAATCGCCTGCGTTGGCCGGCTGCCGGGTACGCTCTTCGGGAGTTCGAGTCCGTTCATGGGGGAATTGACGCCTGTTCCTGCCCGTTAGGTGCAGCGAAGGATTGTACGGTCGGGCCGTGCTCAGCGTCCAGATGCCGCACCGGCGCGAGGGCGCGGCCTGCACTGTCGCCTGCAACCCCTCTGAAGCATAGGGCGGGTGGATTTCAGACGTGTTGCAGGGCCGCGTCCGGCGTTCCTCCGAGCGCATACATAACATATACTTTGGGACAAATCCCAGAGCGGAAATGCCGTGACCTCAGTACCCACGAACGCCCCGGAAAAACTCGGTGAGCTGGCCTATCAGACGTTGCGCCGGATGATCCTGGAAAAGGCCCTGCGCAGCGGCGGGCCGGTAGTCGAAGGCCGCCTCATCGAAGAGTTGAACATCTCGCGCACGCCGCTGCGCGAAGCGCTGCTGCGGCTGGAAGGGGAAGGCCTGCTGGTGCGCGCCGGGGCGCGGTCCTATTCGGTGCGCTTCGTCAGCGCGCAGGAATATTTCCAGACCATGAAGGTGCGCGAGCTGCTGGAGACCGAGGCCATCGGCCTGTCCATCGGCAAGATCGACAAACGCCTGATCGAACAGCTGATCAAGAAGCTCAAGTCCCTCGGCAAGGGCCAGCAGGAGCCGGCGCACTGGCAGATCGACGACCAGGTCCACACCATGTACGCGCAGGCGTCGGGCAACCCGGTGCTGGCCAGGCTGATCGAGCAGGTGCGCACCCATAGCCGGCTGTTCGAGCTGGTCAGCCCTTTCAACCGCATCGAAGAGGACCGCGCCGAGCACCTGGCGATCCTCGAGGCCTACCTCTCCGGCGACGCCGATGCCGCCCGCGCCGCCGTGCGCACCCACCTGCAGAACCTGCGGCTGTTCGTCCTCGACCGCATCAGCGAAGGCGCTTAGTAACCGCTCCGCTGGCGGGCCTCGGCCCGCCGTCGTCCAGCTTTCTTCGTATCGCCCGCCAGGGCCACTCAGCTTGCCGGCTTGAGCAGCTCGCTGAGGGCGATGGCGAGCGTCTGGGTGGCGATGCGCAGGTCTTCCAGCGACACCCGCTCGTCCGCCCGGTGGCCGTTGGCTTCCAGCAGCGTGCGCGGGCCGGCGCCGTAGATCACCGTGGGAATGCCCGCCTCGCAGTACAGCCGCGCATCGGTGTAGAGCGGCACGCCTTCGGTGGGAATCGAGTGGCCGAGAGTCAGCTCGGAGGCCTGCTGCAGGGCTTCGGCGAGGCGCCCGGCACCGTCGATCTGGTAAAGCGGCGTGGTCACCAGGATTTCCTTCATCTCGACGCTGATGCCCGGCAGCCCGGCCACGCTGCCAGCGATCAGCGCCTTCACCTCGGCGAGCACGGCTTGCGGGGTTTCCTCAGGAATCACCCGGCGGTCCAGGCGCAGGGTGACCCGGTCGGGCACCACGTTGGTGTTGATCCCGCCCTCGATCAGGCCGACCACCAGCGTCGGGTGCTCGATACCGCGGGTTTGCGAGCGGGTCTGGCTCAGCGTGTCGCGGTAGGCGTAGAGCGCCGTGAGCACCTTGTTCGTCGCCTCCAGGGCATCGTGGCCGGTGTCCGGGCGGGCGGCATGGGCGGACTTGCCGCGCACGGTCACTTCCAGGTGCACCGCGCCGTTGTGCGCAGTGGTGATCGAGTGAGTGAAGCCGGCGCAGATGGCGAAATCGGGTTTGACGATGCCCTGCTGCAGCAGCCACGCCGGGCCGACCAGGCCGCCGGCTTCCTCGTCGTAGGTCAGGTGCAGCTCGACGCTGCCGGCCAGCGGGGCGCCGGATTCGATCAGCGCCTTCAGGGCGAAGGCGTAAGTGGCGAAGTCCGACTTCGATACCGCGGCGCCGCGCCCGTACATCATGCCGTCGCGGATCTGCGCGCCATACGGGTCGCAGCTCCAGCCATCGCCGGGCGGGACCACGTCGCCGTGGGCGTTGAGGGCGATCACCGGGCCGTCGCCGAAGCGCTGGCGGATCACCAGGTTGGTCACGCTGAGCATGCCGGCGGCGTGCACCTCGGCCTGCGGAACCGCATGCCGCTCGACGTCGAAGCCCAGCGCCTCGAGGGCTTGGGCGGTGAGTTCGGCATGCTCGGCGCAGTCGCCGGCGGGGTTGTCGGAGGGGCGTCTCACCAGGTCGGCGAGGAACTCGACCTCGGCCTGGAAGTGCTGGTCGACGCTGTGGCGCAATTGGGTGACGAGGGGACTCTGATTCACGCGGGGCTACCTGAAAGAGGGATCAGTGGCGAAGGATCTTGCCGACGAAGTCGCGCGCACGCGGCTCCTGCGGGTTGTCGAATATCTGCTGCGGCGAGCCGCTTTCCACGACCAGGCCGTCGGCCATGAACACCACCTTGGACGAGACCTCGCGGACGAAGCTCATTTCGTGGGAGACGATGAACATCGTGATGCCTTCGGAGGCGAGTTCGCGAATGGTGTCGAGCACCTCGGTGACCAGCTCCGGATCGAGCGCGGCGGTGACCTCGTCGAGCAGCAGCACCTCGGGTTTCAGCGCCAGCGCGCGGGCGATGGCGACGCGCTGCTGCTGGCCGCCGGAGAGTTCGTCCGGGTAGGCCTTGAGGCGATGCGCCAGGCCGACGCGGGTCAGCAGGCGGATGGCGTCGGCTTCCACCTGCGCCTTCGGCCAGCCCTTGATGCGGGTCGGGGTGATCATCACGTTTTCCAGCACGGTCATGTTCTGGAACAGGTTGTACTGCTGGAAGACGATGGCGATGGACGAGCGCAGTTCGCGCACCTCGGCCTTGTTGGCGTAGTTCACCGACTTGCCGTCGAGGCGCACCGTGCCCTGTTCGGGCGGCAGCAGGCCCATGAGAACCCGCAGCAGGGTGCTCTTGCCCGAGCCGGAGGGCCCAATCAGGCTGACGATCTCGCCTTTCTCGACGGACAGGTTGATATGTTCGAGTACCTTCTGCGACCCGTAGGAAGCCTTAAGGTCGACGATTTCGAGTTGCGGCAAGAGAGTTCTCCAGGCGCTTACCTAAGCGCGACAGCGGGTAAGAGATCAGGAAATACAGGACCAGAACCGTCCCGTAGACCAGCGCGGCCGAAAAGCCCTTGTTGGTGAGCACCTTGCTCGCCGAGGTCAGCTCCATCACGCCGATCTGCGAGGCCAGCGCGGTGTCCTTGATGAACATCACGAAGAAGCTGAAGGTCGGCGGCACGATGATCGGCCAAGCCTGCGGGACGATCACGTGGCGCAGGCTTTCCAGGTAGCTGAAGTTGAGCGTCTGCGCGGCTTCCCACTGGTTCTTGTGCACCGACTCCAGGCCGCTGCGGATGATCTCGCCCAGGTAGGCGGCGGCGATCAGGCAGACGCTGACCAGTGCCACGGAGAAGGTCGACAGCTCCAGTTTCGACGACTGGCTGGCGAAGAACACCAGCATCAGCGTGACCAGGAACGGAATCCGCCGGAACAGGAAGCAGTAGGTGAACGCCGCCGCGCGCAGCGGCGCGAGGGCCAGCGACTGGGTCATGCGCAGGATGGCGATGACGAAGCCGGCGACGAAACCGGCGAAGCAGCCGATCACCGAGAGCAGGAAGGTCGCCGCCAGCCCCTTGAGCAGCAGCACGACGTTGTAATAGGAAAACAGCTCGGCCAGGTGGAAGTCGGACATCAGAAGGCCTTTATCTTGGCGCGGAACAGGTAGCGCCCGGCGCTCGCCAGGACCAGCGTGGCGATCAGCGTGATGGCGATGTAGAGCACCGCGGCGATGGAGAATGCCTCCACCGACAGGTAGGTCTGCGAGCTCAGGTTGTAGGTGCGCCCGGTGAGTTCCTCGACCCCGAAGATCGAGGCCATCGAGGTGCCCAGGGTCATCACGATGAACTGGTTGGACAGGGGCGGGAACATCACCTTCAGCACGTGCGGGAGGATCACGTGGCGGATGATCTGCGGTGTCGAGAAGCCCAGCACCTCGGCGGCCTCGATCTCCATCTGGCGAACCGAGTCGAAGCCGGCGCGCTGTATCTCGCAGAGGTAGGCGCCGGCGTTGAAGGTCGCGCCGATCAGCACCGCGGTGAACGGCGAGAGCGTCACGCCGATCTCCGGCAGGGCGAAGAACAGGAAGTAGATCTGCACCAGTTGCGGGGTGTTGGTGGCGAAGATCACGTAGGCGCTGACGATCCTGCGGGCGAAGCGCGGGCCATAGCGCAGCACGGCCGCGCAGAGCAGGCCGATGAGCATGCCGAAGGCGAACGCCAGCACGGCGATCTGCAGGCTGATCCAGGCGCCGCCGAGCAGATAGGGCCACTGCTCGAGCAGGGGTTGGAAATTCAGGGTCATCGCAAGGGTTTACTCGACGGATGAGACGACGCCCGCTGCGGATGGCGGGCGTCGTCGTCTGTTTCAGGAAGCGCTACTGGGCGGCAGCGGGCGCGGCGGTCGGATCATGCAGCATCGCGCTGCCGAACCACTTCTTCCAGCTTTCGGCGATGAAGCCGGACTTGTGCAGCGTAGCGATCTCGCTGTTCAGCCGCGCGGTGAGTTCGGTGTTGCCTTTCTGCACGCCGATGCAGTCGTAGTCGACCTCGATCGGTGCATCCACCACGCGCCATTTGGTCGAGTAGTTCTTGGTGTAGCTGAGCATGAAGTCGAGCACGTCGATCAGCGCGTCGGCACGGCCCTGGGCGATGGCGCGCACGGCATCCGGGTAGTTGTCGAGGATCAGCAGCTGGGCCTTGGGAATCTTCTCCTGGATCAGCTTGACCGGCGTGGTGCCGCGCACCTGCACCAGGCGCACCGCCGGATCGTTGAGCTCTTCCCAGCTCTTGTAGGGTTTTTCCTCGGTGGTGAGGATGCCCAGCACTTCGGTGTTCACCGGGTCGGTGAAGTCGACCACCTTGAGGCGGTCGGCGTTGCGCGTCATGCCGCCCATCACCGCGTCGATCTTGTCCGAGAGGATGAAGGGCACGCGGTCGTTCGAGCCGATCGGCACCAGCTCCAGTTTCACCCCCATCGAGTCGGCGATCTTGCGTGCGACCGAGACATCGAAGCCGGAGATCTCGTTCTTCTCGTCGTACACGCCCAGCGGCGGCAGGTTCGGGTTGACCCCGACGATGAGCGTCTTCGATTGCATGATCTCGTCGAGCGAGCGGGCGCTGGCGTTCATCGAGCCGAACACTGCGCAGGCGATGAGCCCTGCAGTCAATAAATGGCTAAGGGCTTGGGGTCGCTTCATGTGCTAACTCCTTGGAGGGATCGGCTGGGCCAGGGCGGAAGAGGCGCTTCGTTCGCTGGAATCTATCGTTCGCGTATTTTGCGTATACGGAACATATACGATAGCATGGCGTAAGACTTGTCAAGCGGGGCCGGTTCCAGGGCCCGCCAATACCGGGATACGCCATGCAAGATGCAAACCGTGGGGTCGTCGTCGATTTCCACTTCGAGGGCCGCCGCTACTCTGCCCGTGCCGGCCAGAGCGTCGCCGCGGCACTCTTCGCCGAAGGCGTGCGCGGCCTGCGCGAAAGCCCGCGTGAGCAGCAGCCGCGCGGCATGTTCTGCCTGATGGGCTCGTGCCAGGAGTGCCTGGTGATGGTCGACGGCCGCCGTGTGCTGGCCTGCCAGACCGAAGTCAGCGAAGGCCTTTCGGTGAGCCGTGTGGCCGAGGTCGGCCTGCATGACTGACTACGACCTCATCGTGCTCGGCGCCGGTCCGGCCGGCGTCAATGCCGCGCTGGCGGCGTCCGCCGCGGGGCTGCGCGTCGCCCTGTTCGACGAAAATCGCGCGGCGGGCGGGCAGGTCTATCGCGCGCCGGCGTTCGCCGGGATGACCGATGACAGTGCCGAGCGCCAGGCCGGCGACGCCTTGCGCGAGGCCCTGGCGCAGAGCCGGGTGAGCGCCTTCCTCGGCCACCAGGTGTGGGCGGTGACCGCCGACTTCCAGGTCGACGCGGTCGGCCCGCAGGGTTCGCTGAGCTGCACGTCGCGGGCGTTGATTGTCGCTTCTGGAACCACCGAACGCGTCGTCCCGTTCGAGGGCTGGACCACGCCGGGGGTGATCGGGCTGGCCGCTGCCACCATCCTGCTCAAGTCGCAGAAAGTCCTGCCCGGCAAGACCACCCTGGTGGCCGGCTGCGGGCCACTGCTGGCGGCGGTCGCGGCCGGCACGCTGAAGGCCGGTGGCGAACTGCGCGGGATCGTCGACGTGGCCGGTTTCGGCGACTGGCTGCGCGCGCTGCCGGCGATGCTGGCGCGCCCGGACATCCTGCGCCAGGGCCTGGCCTGGGCCTGGGCGATTCGCCGTTCGCGAACTTCCCTGTACGCGCGGCATACGCTGGTGCGGGTCACTCCCGAGGGCGAGCGCCTGCGCGCCGAGCTGGCGCCCTGCGACCGCGCCGGGCGTGCCTTGCCCGGCGAGCGCAAGCAGGTGCTGGTGGATTGCGTGGCGGTCGGTCACGGACTCACGCCGTCCACCGAGATCACCCGCCTGCTGCATGCCCGGCACCGTTATTCGCGCAAGGCCGGCGGCTGGGTCGCGATCACCGACGATTGCGGGCGGACTTCCCGCGAGCGTCTCTATGTCGTCGGCGACGCCGCGGGCATCGCCGGTGCCGCGGCCGCTGCGGAACACGGCACGCTGGCGGGTCTCGCCTGTGCAGGCGAGCTGGGCGCGGCGGCCGGGTCGCTCGACCCGGCGCTGGGCCAGGCACGGCAGCGCCACGCCCGCGCCGCACAATTCGGTCATGCGATGGCGCGCCTGATGGCGCTGCGCGAAGGCCATGTGCAAGGCATCGCGGCCGACACCATAGTCTGCCGCTGCGAAGACGTCACTCGTGGCGAAATCGACGCCGCCTGCGACGCCGGCGCGCGTGACGTCAACCAGCTCAAGGCCTGGACGCGCTGCGGCATGGGCCCTTGCCAGGGCCGCACCTGCGGCGACGTCGCCGCCGAGCTGCTGGCGACCCGGCTGGACGTGCCGCGTGAGGCCGTCGGCATCTTCTCCGCGCGCACGCCGTTGCGGCCGATGAGCGTCGGCGCGCTGACCGGCGCGTTCGTCTACGCCGACATTCCGATCCCCAAGGCGGCGCCGCTGTGATGACTTCCTCCAACATTTCCCAGGGCTTCGACGTCTGCGTGGTCGGCGGCGGCGTGATGGGCTGCACCACCGCGCTGTTCCTCGCCCGCGCCGGCATGCGCGTGGTGCTGGTGGAGCGCAATGCGCTGTGCCGCAGCGCGTCCGGAGTGAATGCCGGAACCCTGACCCTGCACATGACCCGCGCCGCGCTGGTGCCCTACGCAATCCAGGCGTGGAGCATGTGGATGCAAGCCGAAACCTGGCTCGGCCAGGGCGTGCTGGCCACCGCCGCGCCCGGGCTGTCGCTGGCCTTCACCGACAACGAACGGGAGATTCTTGCCGCCCGCGCCGCGGCCCGCCGCGAATACGGCGCGCAGATCGACCTGCTCGACCCGGCCGCCGCCTGCGCCATCGAGCCCGGGCTCAACCCGGCCGTGCTCGAAGCCGCGCACTGCACCACCGACGGTTTCGCCAGTGCCTACCTGACCGGCCGCGCCTACCACGCCGCGCTCAGCGCGGCCGGCGTGCGCATCGTCGAGCAGACTCCGGTGACGCGCGTCGAGCGGCTCGCCGGCGGCTACCGCGTGCACGGCCTGGACGGCGCCGTGAGCTTCGACGCCACGCGCCTGGTGCTCGCCGGCGGCGTCTGGCTGGAGCCACTGCTGGCGCTGCTCGACGTACACATTCCGGTGAAGACCCTGATCAACCAGCTGATCGTCACCGAGCGCATGCCGCCGGTGATGCGCACGGTGCTGAGCATCGCCAGCGGGCTGCTCTCGATGAAGCAGTTCGCCAACGGCAGCGTGCTCATCGGCGGCGGCTGGCAGGGCCTCGGCGACCGCGAGCGCGGCGGCGTGGAGACCATTCCGGCGAACCTGATCGGCAACCTGCGCCTGGCCCAGCACGTCATCCCGGCGCTCGCCGATGCCCGCGTGGCGCGCATCTGGCTGGGCCTGGAATCGGAAACCGCCGACGCCATGCCGATGCTCGGCGCGCTGCCCGGCCTCGACGAGGCCTACGTCATCGGCTGCGTGCATTCCGGCTACACCAGCGGCCCGTACATGGGCAAGTTGCTGGCCCAGCGCATCCTCGGCGAGACGCCGGAAATGCCCCTTTTCGATCCGGCCCGGCTGCTCGCAACGCCGGCCGCCCCCGCACAGACCCACTGAGACGATGCGCATGAGCCCACTCCAGCCACATCCCTTCCACGGCATCTACGCGGCCACGCTGTGCCCGATGGACAACGACGGGCGCCTGCTCGACGAAGACAGCCTGGCGCGGCACATGGGCGAGATCGCCCAGGTCGACGGCATTCGCGGGCTTCTGATCAACGGTCACGCCGGGGAGAACTTCGCCCTCTCGCGCAAGGACAAGCGCCGCGTGGTGGAGATCGCCCGCGCGGTCTGCCCGGCCGACTCGATCATCGTCGCCGGGGTCAATTCCGAGGACAGCTACGACGCCCAGGCCCAGGCCGACGATGCCAAACAGGCTGGCGCCGATTCGATCCTGCTGTTCCCGCCGTACTCCTGGACGCTGTCCACCGACCTCGCCACGGTGGTCAATCACCACCGCATCGCCAATGCCAACGCACAGTTGCCGCTGATGCTCTACCAGGCCGGCGTGGGCACCGGCGGCATGGCCTACACCGCGCAGATCCTCGCCGCGCTGGTGGCGCTGCCGGAGGTGGTGGCGGTGAAGGAGGGCAGCTGGGAAACCGCCGCCTACGACGCCAACCGCCGGCTGGTGAAGGAGGTCGCGCCGCACGTGGCGGTGATGGCCTCGGGTGACGAGCACCTGTTCACCTGTTTCGCCCTCGGCACCGAAGGCAGCCTGGTCAGCCTCGCGGCCGTGGTTCCCGAACTGGTCGTCGCGCTCTACCGCGCGGTGGCGGCGAAGGACCTCGGCGAGGCGCAGCGCCTGCACGAACACGTCTATCCGCTGGCCAAGGCGATCTACGGCACCGCGCCCGGCACCCACGCCAACGCGCGTCTCAAGGCCTGCCTGCACATGCTCGGGCGCTTCCCCAGCGCGGCCATGCGCCCGCCGGTGCCGCTGATCGACAGCCTCCAGTACCAGCGCCTGCAGGCCGCCCTCGAGCATGCCCGCGCCTTCGCCAACAACGCCCAAGCAGACCGGAGTGAAGCATGTCTCTGACCCTTATCCGTGGTGGCCGCATCGTCACCGCCGTCGACGACTACGTCGCCGACATCCTGGTGGACGGCGAGCAGATCGTCGCCATCGGCCGCCAGTTGCCGGCCAGCAGCGACACGCGGGTGATCGACGCGGCCGGCATGCTGGTGTTTCCCGGCGGCGTGGATTGCCACACGCACATGGAGAACACCTTCGGCCCCTCGGTGACCGCCGACAACTTCGCCTCGGGCACGCGTTCCGCGGCCCACGGCGGCACCACCACGATCATCGATTTCGCCCTGCAGATTCCCGGCACCAGCCCGCTGCAGGCGATCGAGCGCGCGCAGTCCAAGGCCGCCTCCACCGCCAGCATCGACTACGGCTTCCACGTCATCGTCACCCAGGTCGACGAGCAGGTACTGGCCGACATGCGCCACGCCATCCGTCACGAGGGCGTTTCCAGCTTCAAGATGTTCATGGCCTATCCGGGCACCGTGATGTCCGACGACGCGGCGATCTTCCAGGCCATGCGCATGGTCGGCCAGCACGGCGGGATGATCGCCCTGCACGCGGAGAACGGCACCGTGGTCGACCTGTTGATCCGCGAGGCGCTGGCCCAGGGACACACGTCGCCGCGCCACCACGCGCTGACCCGTCCGGCGATCCTCGAAGGCGAGGCGACCCATCGCGGCATCAAGCTTGCCGAACTGGCCGAGGCGCCGGTGTACTTCGTTCACCTGTCGGCCAAGGAGGCGCTCAAGCACGTCGTCGAGGCCCGCGACCTGGGCATCCCGGTGTTCGCCGAGACCTGCCCGCACTACCTGTTCTTCGACGACTCGGCCTACGCCGCGAGCGACGCCGAGGACACCTACGAACACGCGCGCTTCGTCATGAGCCCGCCGCTGCGCTCGAAGGATTCGCAGAACGCGCTGTGGACCGCGCTGAAGACCGACGACCTGCAACTGGTCTCCACCGACCACTGTCCTTACTGCCTGAAGGAAGGGCACCTGGGCAAGGTCAACCAGAAGCCGCTGGGCCGCGACGATTTCTCCAGGATTCCCAACGGCGTGCCGGGCGTCGAGACGCGCATGACCGTGGTCTACGACGGCGGCGTGCGCAATGGACGGATCTCGCTCAATCGCTTCGTCGAGCTGATGTCCACCGCGCCGGCCAAGCTCTTCGGGCTGTTCCCGCGCAAGGGCACCATCGCCGTCGGCAGCGACGCCGACATCGTCATCTTCGACCCCAACGAGGCGCACACCATCAGCGCCGCCACCCAGCACAGCGACTGCGACTTCACCCTGTTCGAGGGCCACCACGTACACGGCAAGGTGAAGAAGGTGCTGCTGCGCGGCGAGCTGCTGGTCGACGACGGCCAGTGGGTCGGCAAGACCGGCCAGGGCCGCTACGTGCCGCGCGGCGAACTGGGCAAATACTGGTAAGGGGGAGGCCGCGATGCCGATCTACGAGTACCGCTGCGAACACTGCGGCCTCTTCGAGGAACGTCGCGCGGTGGCCGACCGCGACGCCGAGGCGCGCTGTGTGCACTGTCAGGGGCCGGCCACGCGCCAGGTGAACTTCCTGCCGACCCTGCTCACCAACCGCTCCGAACGCACCGAGCGCCTGCCGCCGCCCGCCCGGCACCCGTCGGGATGTGGCTGCGGGGGGCATTGAGGGGCCTGGTGCTCGCCTGGGAATGGCAATGAGTGGAATGCCGGATGCCTGCTGCGAGGCGAAAACCGCGCAGCGGGCTGACTGGTGCGTCCTGGATGGTTGAACTTCAGTCAGCCAGGTTTTGCTATCCGTCGTTAAAAATGAACACGATTGTTCAGTTTTGTGGTTTGATTGACGCCTGATCGAGTGTGGCTGAATGCCGCGCCGAAGGCTGAGAAAAATAACTCCAAGAAGGTCTTTTCGATGTTCATCGCCCGAAGTCGCGTGACGCCGTATCTGCTGGTGCTCTGCACCGCTCTCGCTTCGCTGGTCAATGTCTCGTATGCCGCCGAGGGCGGCGCCAAGCCGCCCAACGTCCTGATCATCGTCGCCGACGACATGGGCTACACGGACATCGGGGCCTTCGGCGGCAGCGACATCCATACGCCCAACATCGACCGCCTGGCGTCTTCGGGTGTGCGGCTGAGCAACTTCCACACGCTGCCCACCTGCGCCCCGGCGCGTTCCGTGCTTCTGACCGGCGTCGACAATCATGTCTCCGGCATCGGTTCCCAAGTGATTTCGGGCGACCAGGTCGGGCAGCCCGGCTACGAAGGGCATCTGAACGAACGGGTGGTGACACTCGCCGAGATTCTCGCCCAGCACGGCTACCGCACCTACCATGCGGGGAAATGGCACCTGGGCGACGAGCCACGCTATGGCCCTTCGCAGCGGGGCTTCCAGGAGTCCTTCGCGCTGATGCCTGGCGGCGCCAGCCATTACGCGGATGCCCGGCCGCTGCACCCCGCCGAGCCGACCCTCTACGTGCATGACGGCAAGGTGGTCGACACGCTGCCGGACGACTTCTATTCGACCCGCGACTACACGAACTGGCTGGTGCAATGGCTGGAGCGGGATCGGGGCAGCGACAAGCCGTTCTTCGCCTACCTGGCCTACACGGCGCCCCACGACCCATTGCAGGCCCCGGCCGACTACATCGCCAAGTACCGGGGCGTGTACGACGCCGGCTACGAGGCGTTGCGGCAGAAACGCTTCAGCCAGCTGCAGGCGCTCGGCTTGATCGACAAGGAGCAGACGCTGGCGGCCTGGCCCGACGTGATCGCGCGCTGGGATTCCCTCAGCGACGGCGAGCGGGCCAACAGCCGCAGGGACATGGAGGTCTATGCCGCGATGATCGACTTCATGGATGAACAGATCGGCCGGGTGCTGGATCTGCTCGAGCGGCAGGGCGAGCTGGGCAACACGCTGGTCCTGTTCATGAGCGACAACGGCGCCAACGGCGCGCCCTCCAAGGTGTACTCGACCCACACGCAGCGCTATCACGATACCTTCGACAATTCACTGCAGAACCGGGGCGCGAGAGGGTCGTTCATCTCCCAGGGCGCCGGCTGGGCAACGGCCAGCACCGCGGCGTTCAACCTGTTCAAGTTCTTCGTCTACGAAGGCGGCATCCGCACGCCCGCCATCGTCAAGCCCGTGGGTGAGCCTGGTACGGGGCAGATCATCTCGACCTTCACCCATATCCGCGATGTGGTGCCCACGGTACTGGCGCTGGTGGGGATCGAGCACCCGGCGCAGCGCAACCTGGCGCTGGCCGCTCCCGAAGGCCGCTCATGGCTGCCGCTGCTGCGTGGCCGGCCAGACGAGATGCAGCCGCTGAAGGACGTGGGCTACGAAGTGCATGGTTCGCGCGCCTACATCGACGGCGACTGGAAGGCGGTGCTGACGCCGATGCCGCTTGGCTCGGGGATGTGGCAGTTGTTCGATCTTCGCACCGATCCGGGCGAAACCCGCGATCTCGCGGGGCAATACCCCGAGCGGCTGGAGGCATTGCGGAAAGACCAGGCGGCCTATGAGCAGGCCCATGGCGTCATCTACAGCCCGCCGGGTGGCATTGGCGTGGCCATCGTCCTGTTCAAGGGGCTGGTGCTGTTCGCGTTCGTCCTGGTGGCCGGGCAATCGCTCGTCGCCCTCAAAGGCCGGAGGAGTGGCAGGGCGAACCTGATGGCGTCTGGCTTTTACGTCCTGAGCAAGCTCGTGCTGCTCGGGCTGGTCTTCACGGCCTGGCGTAATCCGGCGCTGCTGGCCTTGATGTGCATGAGCGTGCCGGACATGGCGATAGCATTCCGCAGCCCGCGACGGGGCTGGCGCCTCGGCCTGGCGCTGGTGTTGCTGCTGGTGTTGACGGTGCTGTGGCTCATGGGAACCGACCTGGGACTGAAGATGTTCCTGCGCGAGTACGCCTGACCGATGGGGCAAGGGCGCCGTTCCACGGGAAGCGCGGCTTGATTTTTTCTGAACATGAATGTCCAATTCCGCTTCGATTTCAGACAGAAGCCAACACCTATGACTGCTGCACAACGTCGTATACACGAAGCCGCCATGCGCCTGTTCGCCGAGAGGGGCGCGGGCGAGATCAGCATCAGTGAGCTGGCCGAAGCGGCGGGTGTCGCGAGAGGGACGATCTACAAGCATCTGGACAGCGTTGAAGGGCTGTTCCGCAATGTCGCCTCCCAGCTCAGCGAAGAGATGGATCAGCGCGTGGCCCGCAGCTCGCCGGAAGATGTCGATCCGGCGCTGCGTCTGGCCAACGGCATTCGCTACTACATCCGCCGTGCCCACGAGGAGCCGAGCTGGGGCAAGTTCATCGTGCGCTACTCGGTGAGCTCGCAGTCGCTGCGTGGGATGTGGGCGGGCCAGCCGCTGGCGGACCTGGTGGCGGGGCTGGGCCAGAAGCGCTACGACGTCCGCCAGGAACAGTTGGTATCGGTGCTGGCAATGATCGGCGGTTCGGTGCTGACCGCGATCACCCTGGTGCAGGACGGCCACCGGACCTGGCGCGATGCCGGTAGCGACATCGCCGAGCTGGCCTTGCGCGCGCTCGGGCTTTCGAAGGACGAGGCCAAGCAGTTGGCGACCGTCGACCTGCCGCCGCTCGCTCCCGCCTGATGCTGTCCATACCCTGGACTGAATAGTGTATTAAAAGCAATAAATGAACACTTGTGTTCATTTATTGCCTGGTGTTTACTTCGGCAGTTCGCAAATGACTGCCGGTCAGAAAACATGCCCTTCTTCACCCGCACCTCGCTGCGCCTGCTCGCCTGCTGCCTTTCCCTGATAGGCGCGGCTCACGCCGATGCTTCCTCGCCGCGTCCGCCCAACATCGTCCTGCTGGTGGCCGACGACATGGGGTATTCCGACATCGGCGCGTTCGGCTCGGAAATCGAAACGCCGGCCATCGATTCGCTCGCCTCCCAGGGCGTGCGCTTCAGCAACTTTCACGCGACGGCCGCCTGTGCACCGACTCGCGCCACATTGCTGACGGGCGTGGATCACCACCTCGCGGGTGTGGGCAACATGGTGGATACCACGCCGCTGTCACAGAAGCTGAGCCCCCGTTACCAGGGTGTGCTGGGCGAGCGGGTGGTGACCATCGCCCAGCTGTTGCGCGATGCCGGCTACCGAACTTCGGTGGCGGGCAAATGGCACCTGGGCGACACGCCGCAGAACCTGCCGCCGGCCCGCGGCTTCGACCGTTCCGTCATCCAGGCCGACAGCGGTTCGGACAACTTCGAGATGCGCCCTTATCTGCCAACGAAATCCCAGGCCGAATGGTTCGAGGATGGCCGGGAACTGAGCGCGTTGCCGGAGGACTTCTATTCGTCCCGCTTCTTCGTCGACAAGACCATCGATTACCTTCAACAGAACCGGCAGAGCGGCAAGCCGTTCTTCGCCTACGTGGCGTTCCAGGCCAACCACACGCCCGTCCAGGTGCCCAGGCCGTTCCGCGACCGCTATCAGGGCCGTTACGACCGGGGCTGGGAGGTGCTGCGCAACGAACGGCGCCAACGGGTGATCGAGCAGGGGCTGCTGCCGGAAGACAGCAAGGCCGGCGGCGGGGACTTCGCGTCCTGGGAAAGCCTGAGCGATCGGCAGCGCGCCTATGAGGCGCGCAAGATGGAGGTCTATGCCGGCATGGCGACGGCGATGGATCAGGAAATCGGCCGGCTCGTCGACTACCTCCAGCGCACCGGGCAGTTCGACAACACCCTTTTCGTTTTCCTATCTGACAACGGTGGTTCCGCCACCGATCCCACGACCAGTGCGCTGTTCCGGAAATGGCTGGACTGGACGTACGACCAGAGCTTCGAGCGCCTGGGTGAGAAGGGCACCTGGACGGCCATCGGCCCCCACTGGGCCAGCGTCGCCAATGCGCCCCTGGCGGGCTACAAGTTCATGGCGAGCGAGGGCGGTACCCGTGTGCCGATGATCATCAGCGGGCCCGGGCTGCATATCCGCCCGCAAACGACGCCGGCCTTCGTCCATATCGCGGACATCGCCCCCACGCTCCTCGAGATCGCGGGCGTCAAGCCGCCGGCCGGCAGCTACGCCGGTCGAGAGGTCGAGGCCATGCGCGGCGGCAGTCTGTTGCCTCTGGTGCGCGGGGAAAGCGCGTCGGTCCACGCCGCGGGCGAGGCGATTGGCTACGAGCTCGCCGGCAACTCGGCGGTGTTCCAGGGCGACTACAAGTTGCTGCGCAATCTGCCGCCCGCCGGCGACAACCAATGGCACCTCTACGACCTGAGCCGCGACCCGGGCGAGACGACGGATGTGCGCGAGCAACTGCCGGAGCTCTACGCCCGGTTGCAGGACGAGTACCGCCAGTACGCCGAACGGGTCGGCGTACTGCCCGTGCCGGAGGGCTACGACTACAAGCGCCAGGTCCAGATCAACTCGCTGGTGTTCTTCTATCTGCCCCGCCTGGCGTTGCTGCTGGGCGGGGTGCTGATCCTGGTGCTGGGCCTTCGCCGGTGGCGCAACCGCCGCCGACTCCGGGCACGGTGAGCGTCCGACTTCCGCGGCGGGGCTCGCGCCGCCTTTCGTTCCACCCGACCTGAAGACCTGAACCCCACGACCGCCTACGTCAGGAACAATAACAATGACAATCCAGCAGGGCCGTATCGACGTTCATCACCACATCATTCCCCCGGTCTATTCCGAGGCCATCTACCGCTACGGGCTCGAAGCGCACGCTGGCGCCCAACTGCCCCGGTGGTCCGCGCAGAAGTCGCTGGACGTCATGGATGTCAACGGCATCCAGTGGGGCATCACCTCGCTGACCACGCCCGGGGCACACCTGGGCGGCGGGGTCGGCCAGGC
This sequence comes from Pseudomonas sp. PS02288, assembly GCF_029959715.1. Classification (NCBI taxonomy): domain Bacteria; kingdom Pseudomonadati; phylum Pseudomonadota; class Gammaproteobacteria; order Pseudomonadales; family Pseudomonadaceae; genus Pseudomonas; species Pseudomonas sp. PS02288. The sequence continues at coordinate 32,823 of NZ_JASCPA010000009.1, forward strand.
CGCTGCGCTGGCGCGTGCCTGCAATGAGTACGCGGCCGAACTCACCGCGCTCCACCCGGACCGTTACGGCAGCTTCGCCCTGTTGCCGCTGCCGTTCACCGAGGCCTCCTGCGCCGAGGCGGTCCATGCCCTGGACACGCTCGGCGCCGATGGGGTCGTGGTCTTCGGCAGTTCGGATGGCGTGTTCCTCGGTGATGCGCGCTTCGACGAACTGATGGCCGAGCTGAACGCGCGCGACGCGGTGGTCTTCGTCCACCCCAACCTGCACAAGACCAGTGAGGCGCTGGACATGCAGGCACCCGGGTTTCTCGTCGAATTCCTCTGCGACACCACCCGCGCGGCGGTGAACCTCATCTTCACCGGCACGCTGGAAAAGTACCCGCGGATACGCTGGATTCTGGCCCACGGCGGCGGTTTTCTGCCCTACGTCGCCTGGCGGCTGGAGCAACTGGCGGCGTTACAGGGCCGCCCGCAGGACGTACTGGCGGGTGTCAGGCGCTTTCACTTCGACACCGCCCTGTCGCCGTCGCGCTACTCCATGGCAGCCCTGAAGACGCTCGTCGATCCGTCGCGCATCCTGTTCGGCAGCGATTTCCCCTTCGCCCCGGCCCCGATCACCACCCTGCAATGCCAGACCCTGGAAGAGAATCCGCTGTGGTCGGCACAGGAGCTCTATGGCATCCATCGGGGGAACGCGTTGGATCTGTTTCCCCGCTGCCGCCAGGCAAACGAGCGGGCGGAGCCGGAGGCTCTCTATGTCGACGAGCCGTTCTCGAATCGGATCAAGCGGACGTTGTCCGGTCCCGTTGGCGCCATCGTCGAGCGCATGAGAAGTCGCTGAGACGACGGGGAGAAGAACGAATGAAGCGTCGAAACTTTGTGATCGGAACCGGGGTTCTCGCGGGCGCATCCTGCCTGGCCCTCGGCGGGCGGGGGCCGTCCAGCGATGAGGCGGCGAGGAGTGTTCAGTTGGCGACTCCAGTGGCGGCGAAGCGCGAGAGGGCGGGTGATCTCGTCGATGTGCATCACCAGGTGGTGCCTGCATTTCTCGAAGACTCATTGGCTACCGCAAGCCCGGGCGGGCGCCCGGTTCGATGGTCGGAAGCGGATTCCCTCGCGGCGATGGATCGGTGCGGCATCGCCACGGCGATCCTCTCGTTGCCCGCGCCCGGGGTATGGCGCGGAGAACCGCAGGCGGCCGCGCAACAGGCCCGCCGCGCGAACGAATTCGTCGCCGAGCTGGGCCAGCGTCATCCCGGGCGCTACGGAAGTTTCGCCGCGTTGCCGCTGCCGGCGACCGAGCAGGCCTGCGCCGAGGCGATACATGCCCTGGATACGCTGAAGTCGGATGGCGTGATGCTGCTCGCCAGCAATGACGGGCGCTTTCTCGGCGACCCCCGGTTCGATGAACTGATGGCCGAGCTGGACGCGCGCCAGGCCACGGTGTTCGTGCAGGCGAACCTGCATCCGGGCAGCCAGTCGCTGGCGCTGGAGGTGCCAGGCGTCATGCTCGAACTCGTCTGCGACATCACCCGGGCGGCGGTCAACCTGATCCTGGCCGGCACCCTGGAGCGCTACCCGCGTATCCGCTGGATTCTCGCCAATGGCGGCGGATTCCTGCCCTACGCCGCCTGGCGGGTCTCGCTGGCCAACGCCCTGCCGGAGTTCCAGGACAAGGTTCCGCTGGGCGTCATGACCTACCTGCGGCGCTTCTATTTCGACACCACGCTCGCCGCGGGCGCTCCGTCGATGGCCGTGCTCAGGGAACTCGTCGCGCCGTCGCAGGTGCTGTTCGGCAGCGGCCTTCCCATGCTCGCGCACGCCTCCGTGCAGCGCGAACTCCAGGCGCTGGCGACTTCCCCGTTGTGGTCGCAGGCCGACTACTCGGCCATCGCCCGCGGCAATTCATTGCGGCTGTTTTCGCGCTATGCGCGCGCCGACGAGACGGTCGTTGCCGCCCCCGTGCACGCCTCGGAAAACACCCTGCAATGGCTGCGGCGCACCGCCATCAAACCCCTTTCGGCCGCCGCGCAGCGGCTCAAGGATTGACCCGCATGAGCCTGCTTTTCGAACCGCTACGCCTGCCCAATGGCGTGGAGATCGCCAACCGGATCGCCAAGGCGGCGATGGAAGAGAACCTCGCCGATGCCGACCACGCGCCCAGCGAGCGCCTGATTCGCCTGTATCGTACCTGGGCCGAGGGCGGAGCCGGATTGATCATCACCGGCAACGTGATGGTGGATCGGCGCGCGCTGACCGGACCCTGCGGCGTCGTCCTGGAAGACGATCGCCACCTGGATCGCTTTCGCCGCTGGGCCGACGCCTGTCGCAGCAACGGCGCCCAGGCCTGGATGCAGATCAATCATCCCGGCCGCCAACTGATGGCGGCTCTGGGGCAAGTCGCCGTCGCACCCTCGGAGGTGGCGCTCGACATGCCCGGCCTGGACAAGCTGTTCGCCAGGCCGCGGGCGCTCGAAGAGGGCGAAATCGACGCGCTGATCCAGCGTTACGTGCGCGCCGCCGAACTGGCCGAGCAGGCCGGGTTCAGCGGGGTGCAGATTCATGCCGCCCACGGCTACCTGTTCAGCCAGTTCCTCTCGCCGCTCTCCAATCGCCGCACGGATCGCTGGGGCGGCAGCCTGGAGAATCGCGCGCGAATCCTGCTGCGCACCGTCGAGGCCGTGCGCGCGAAGGTCCGGCCGTCGTTCTGCGTAGCGGTCAAGCTCAACTCCGCGGATTTTCAGAAGGGTGGTTTCGACACCGGGGACGCCGTTCAGGTGGTGGGCATGCTCGAGGGCATGGGCGTCGATCTGGTCGAGCTGTCCGGCGGCAGCTACGAAAGCCCGGCCATGCAGGGGCGGACGCGGGACGGCGCTTCCCTGGCGCGCGAGGCCTACTTCCTGGAGTTCGCCGAGCGGATCGCCGCGAAGGCGACGATGCCGCTGATGGTGACCGGCGGCATTCGCCGCCGCGAAGTGGCGCAGCGGGTGCTGTCCGGGCAGGTCTCGATGGTGGGCATGGCCACCGCGCTGGCCATCGAGCCGGCCCTGCCGAACCGCTGGCGGCAGGGCGGCGAGCATGACGTGGCGCCACTCACCGTATCCTGGAAGAACAAGGCATTCGCGTCCGCTGCCATTCAGGCCATCGTCAAGAAACAGCTGGTGCTGCTCGCCAGCGGACGGCCCACCCACCCCGGTGCCTCGCCCTTGCTGGCGCTGCTGGGCAGCCAGTTGAAGGCCCGCTGGCAGTCGAGCCGCTACCGCAAATGGATCGCCAGCGCTGATTGAGGCGGGCCAACCCCGCTGATGCCGGCGGTGCGGACGCCGGGACCGCGTCCCGGCATCCACCGGCGGCTCAGGACCCGAGCAGGCGCAGGCTTTCCTGCACCAGTTGCCGGGCCTTCGCCGGGTCGCCTTCGTGCATCACGATGCGATCCGGTCGAACCACCGCCAGCGAGCCCGCGGGCGCGCTGGTCAGCAGCGTCTGGCCGATGTCCTCGACGAACGGCGTCGTGTCGCGGCGCTTCTGGCCGTGCAGGCCGACCTGAAGGTAGCTTCCACCGTGCCTTTCCCACTGTTGGCAAAGCTCCGCTGTCAGGCTGGCGCGGGGATCGATACCCAATCCCACCAGTACCAGGTTGTCGCCCAATACCGCGTCGCTGAGGACGATCGAGCCGTTTTCCTGGCGTACCAGCCCCTGGGGGAACAGCCCGCCACGGCGCAGGCGGCGACCGCGGCCGGCAGGCATGAACAGCCCGCGCTTGAAGATGTTCTTCGGCTTGATGTCCAGCTCCTCGAAGTGGCGGCGCAGGGGCGGGATCAGGTGCGTCAGGCGCATCAGGCCGTGCACCAGCATCGCGGTGGGCGCGTTGCCCGGCATCACCATGCGTCCCATCAGCTTGGCGAGGGCGATCATTTCCCGGGCGTGGGGGCGGCGCTCCTGGTCGTAGCTGTCGAGGATGCCCGGCGCGGCGCGCCCCTTGAGTACCCATGCCAGCTTCCAGGCCAGGTTGGCCGCGTCGCGCAGGCCGGCGACCAGCCCCTGGCCGACGAAGGGCGGCGTGATGTGTGCGGCATCGCCGACCAGGAACACCCGCCCGTTCTGGAAGCGTTCGCAGCACCGCGCGTGGAAGCGATAGACCGCTTTGCGCTCGATCTCCAGCTGATCCGGCTTGACCCATTTTTCCAGCAGCTTGGCGATGTGCTCCGCATCTTCCATCTGCTCGCGCGTTTCCCCGCCCTTGAGCATGAACTCCCAGCGTTCCCGGCCCCCTGGCGCGGGCATGTGGGGCGTCGGCCGGCGATGGTCACAGAGGAATTCGACATGGTCGATCGCCGCCTGCTCCCGGCCGCGGGCATCGACGATCAGCCAGTCCTCGGCGTAGCTGCGACCGCGAAAGTCCTGGCCGATCAGGCTGCGGGCCTTCGAGCTGGCGCCGTCGGCACCGACCAGGTAGCGCGCCCTGATGCGCCGGGTGCTGCCATCCTCGGCGCGCAGTTCGGCGTCCACGCCTTCCGCGTCCTGGGTCAGATTCAGCAGCTCGAAACCGCCCAGGCTGGTCACGCTGTCGAGGTGCCGGCACTGGTCGCGCAAGGTGCGCTCCAGATCCGGCTGGTAGAAGGTCACCAGCTTGGGGTGGCCGTCGAGGCTGCCACGGGTGTTGGCCCGGCCGAACTGGCCGACGATCGGGCAATGCATGCGCACTTCCGGAATCACGATTTTCTCGAAGGCGCCTTCCTCGAGGCCTGCGAGCTGCAGGATCCGCAGCGCTTCGTTGTCCAGGGCGATGGCGCGCGGTAGCAGCAGCACGTCATGCACCTTGTCGACTACCAGTGTGTTGATGCCGTGCCGCCCGAGCAAGGCCACGAGCGAAGCGCCGACCGGGCCGTTGCCGATGACGAGGACATCGACCGAATCGGGAAGGAGGTGAGGGAGTGGAAGGTTCATGCCGGTCCTTGTTGTGGGTAGCCCGCGGCGGGGCCCTGGTTGTTGTTATCTGGCGGACGACTGTCGCATCAAAAATGAACACTAGTGTTCACTTGAGTGATTATGCTGCAAATCAATAAAAAGAAAATACTCGTTGACCATATTTGAACATTACTGTTCAATTGATGCGTCGAGAGTTCCTTGCGGGTGTCGATCGGCAGGCATGTCGTGCGACGTGTAAGCCGGAGGAGGGTGAGGTCCGGCGCCTCGCCGAGGCCTTGCGTGGGGTGAGTAGCGGCGTCACCTGAAAACAGCTGTGGAGAACAACAATAATGAAACAGGACATCGATTCACTCCGCCTGCTGACCCAGCAGCCCGCCCGCCATCCCTCGCCAACGGTGAAGGCGCGGGCCCTGGGCTACCTGATCTTCGCCCGTCCCGACCTGGATCTCGCCGAGCGCTTCCTGCTCGATTTCGGCTTGCAAACGGCGCATCGAGAGGCGGACCGGCTCTACCTGCGAGGCACCGGGACGGTGCCTTACTGCTACCGGATAGAACGTGCGGCGCAGGCGAGCTTCCTGGGCTTCGCGCTGGAACTGGCGTCGTACGACGATCTTGAAACGCTGGCGCGACTGCCCGGCGCTTCGGCCATCGAGCCGCTGGAAGGGCCGGGTGGCGGGCGCCGGGTTCGCCTGACCGACCCGTCCGGATTCCTCGTCGAAGCGGTCCATGGCCGCCAGCCCTGCGAGCCCGCCGCGCGCCGCCCGGCGTTGCCCCTGAACCTGGTGGACGAATCCCCGCGTATCAATGCGACGCAGCGGCCGCCGATCGCGCCTCCCGAAGTGGTCAAGCTCGGCCACGTGGTGCTCGAACTCGCTGACTTCCAGGCCACCTGCGCCTGGTACACCCGCCACTTCGGCTTCATTCCCAGCGATATCCAGGTGCTCGAGGACGGCTATCCGGTGGTGGCGTTCATGCGCCTCGACCTGGGTGACGAGCCCGCCGACCACCACACCCTGGCGCTCGCCCAGGGCTTCATGGCGGCGTACAGCCATAGCGCGTTCGAAGTGGTGGACGCCGATGCGGTGGGCGTCGGGCAACGCATCCTGCGCGAGCGCGGCTGGAAGCATGCCTGGGGCATCGGCCGGCACATCCTCGGCAGCCAGATCTTCGATTACTGGCAAGACCCCTGGGGACAGAAGCACGAGCACTACTGCGACGGCGACCTCTTCACCGCGGACCAACCCGTGGGGTTGCACGCGGTCAGTGCCGAGGCGATGTCGCAGTGGGGCCAGCGGATGCCGAAGAGCTTCACCAAGCCGGCGATGAACCTGAGGAATCTCCGGACGCTGGTGCGCAACCTTCGCTCCAGCCCGGACCTGACCCTGCGCAAACTCATGGCCTTGAAACGGCTATTCGGCTGAGCGCGCCCATGCGTCCTCTCAGCCGTCGAGGCCTGCTCAGGGCGGCTGCCGTCCTGGGAAGCCTGAGCCCGCTGTCGCTGCACGCGACCATGGCAACACCCCATTCGAAAACTGCCGCCTGCTCGCGGCGCCTCGCTGTGCCAGGAGTTACATCGATGTCCGTCAACGTAGTCCGCTTCGAGTATCAGAACGAGAATCGCTGGGGGGTGGTGCGCCAGGGGCGCATCGTGCCGATTTCCGGGCGTTATGAAACCACGGGCGAGCTGATCCGCCAGGTTTCGCGCGAACAGCTCGCCCGCCTGGAGGGCGACGCGCTGGAGATGAGCCAGGTACGGCTGCTGTCGCCGGTGACGCGCAACCAGCAGTTCGTCTGCCAGGGCGCGAACTACCGGCAGCACATGATCGAGTCGGGCATGGACCCGGATGCCAAGCACTACAACATGATCTTCACCAAGGCCTCGAGCTGCATCGTCGCGGCCGACAGCGACCTGGTGAAGCCACGGCAGGTTCGCTTCCTCGATTACGAAATCGAGCTGGGGCTCGTCCTCGCCCGCGATATCACCGGCCCGGTGAAGGTCGATGCGCACAACCTGCACGAGTTCGTGGCCGGGCTGGTCATCGTCAACGACTATTCCGCGCGCGATATCCAGATTCCGCAGATGCAGTTCTACAAGGGCAAGAGCTTCCGCACGTTCGGCCCGGTCGGCCCGCACCTGTGCCTGCTCGACGCGACGGACATGCGATACCTCCAGCAACTGCAGCTGCGCCTGACGGTGAATGATCGCCCGCGGCAGTCCGATAGCACCGCGAATCTGGTGCATGGGCCGGCCGAGACGCTGAGTGAACTCTCCGCCGTGCATGACTTCAGCGTGGGCGACCTGATCGCCACCGGCACGCCCTCCGGCTGCGCGCTCGCCATTCCGTCGCCCGCCAAGCAACGTCTGGCCGCCGCGCTGCTGCCCGAGGCGGTGAAGTGGAAGGCGTTCCTCAAGGCCCAGGAGGCGCGCAGTGATTTCTACCTGAAGAACGGCGACGTGGTGCAGGCCACGATTCGCAGCGCGGACGGCGTGATCGACCTCGGCACCCAGCGCAACGTCGTGGTGGGAGAGGTCTGATGGCCGTCAAAACCCTGGCCGATATCGAGTCGCTGGAGCGGGTTCCCCTCGCTGAACGACAGCTGCCGCCCAGCACCTACGCGGCCTTGCAGCGTTGCGCGCTGGCCAACGGTTCGGCACCGGCGCTCAGCTTCATCCTCGATGCCAAGGCTTACCAGCGTACCCACGACTGGACCTACGCCGAGCTGTTCGCCGACATCACCCGCGCGGCGAACGCGTTTCACCAGTTGGGTATCGGGCCTCGGGATGTCGTCGCGTTTCTGTTGCCTAACTTGCCGGAAACCCACTTCACCATCTGGGGCGGCGAAGCCGCCGGCATCGTCCTGGCCATCAACCCGTTGCTTGAAGCGGCTCAGATCGCCGAGTTGCTGCGCGCGGCCGATGCGAAGGTGGTGGTGACGCTGGCCCCGACGCCCGGAGCGGATCTCTGGCAAAAGCTCTCCAGCCAGCTGCCCGCCCTGCCGTGTGTCGAACAGGTCGTCTGGGTCGGCATGCAATCCTACGTGGGGGTCGTTCCCGGAGGGGTCCTGCGCTGGATGGCGCTGCGTGAGCGACATCGCCATCCGGGCGTGCGGATTCACGACCTGCGCACGCTGATGCGCAAGCAGCCCGGCGATTACCTGAAGAGCGGCCGGCAGATTCGCGCGGATGAGCCGTCGTCCTATTTCTGTACGGGAGGTACCACCGGCCTGCCGAAGATCGCCGTGCGGACCCACGGTTCGGAAGTCTTCAACGCCTGGGCCATGGCCACCAACCTGCAGCCCAGGGCCAGTGGCCAGGTGATCTTCTGCGGCCTGCCGCTGTTCCATGTGAACGGCCAGCTGGTGACCGGACTGATGCCCTGGACCCACGGCGACCGGGTCGTCATCGGCACGCCGCAGGGATACCGGGGCGAGGGCGTCATCGGCAACTTCTGGGCGCTGGTCGAGCATTTTCGCGTCAACTTCTTCTCCGGCGTTCCCACGGTCTATTCGGCGCTTCTCCAGCAGCCGGTCGAAGGCCGCGACCTGTCCAGCCTGCAGTACGCCCTGTGCGGCGCGGCACCGATGCCGGTGGAGCTGTTCCGCGAGTTCGAGGCGCTGGTCGGCGTACGGATTCTGGAGGGCTACGGCCTGACCGAGGCCGCGTGCGTGTCGTCGGTGAATCCGGCGGACGGCGAGCGCCGCGTGGGCTCCATCGGCTTGCGGCTGCCGTACCAGCGGATGCGCGCGGTGATCCTCGACGAGGAGGGTCAGTACCAGTGCGACGCCGAGGTCGACGAAGTGGGCGTCATCGTCATCCAGGGGCCGAACGTGTTCGCCGGTTACCTGGAGGCCGTGCACAACAAGGGCGTCTGGCTCGCCATCGGCGGGCAGACCTGGCTGAACACCGGCGACCTCGGCCGGCAGGACGCGCAGGGTTACTTCTGGCTGACCGGGCGGAAGAAGGAACTGATCATCCGCGGTGGCCACAACATCGATCCGAAGCAGATCGAGGAGGCGTTGCAGGCTCATCCGGCGGTGGCCCTTTCGGCGGCCGTGGGCTGCCCGGACGCCCATGCGGGTGAGGTGCCGGTGGCCTACGTGCAGCTGAACCCGGGGATGCACTGCACTCGCGAGGAACTCATCGCGTTCGCCGCCAGGACCATCAGCGAGCGCGCCGCGCTGCCCAAGCGCATCGAGATTCTCGAGGCCCTGCCGGTAACCCCGGTCGGGAAGATCTTCAAACCCGCCCTGCAGCAGCGAGAAATCACCTGGGTGATCCAGCAGGAGTCCGAGCTGGCCGGTATTTCCGGGGTGTCGATCGACATGCAGCAGGACAGCCGCCGGGGGCTCGTCGCCCATATCCGTGCGGGAGACTTTCGGCCGCGGCTGGAGGAGCGGCTTGGAAAATTCACCTTCCCCATCGAATGGGTTCAGTGAGTTCCAGCGTTCGATGGAGGTGTTGCCTGGGGAGATGCCCTGAAGCCTGACCCGTAGTGACCACTTGCTTGCCAAGAGATAATAACAATGATCAAAAAATGTTCCGTTCGCTTACCGATAGTCCTGGGCATGTACGCCTTCGTGCCCAGCCATGCGCCCGCGGCGACCTTCCAGATGGGCGATATCGAAGGCCAGTTCGATTCCACGCTTTCCGTGGGCGCAAGCTGGTCGGTCCAGTCTCCCGACAAGGACCTGTGGGGCAGCAGTGGGGATGACGGACGTCGAAATTTCGACTCCGGCGAGACCTTCTCGAAGGTGTTCAAGGGCATTCACGACCTGGAACTCAAGTATCGCGACAGCGGCCTGTTCGTGCGGGGACGCTACTGGTACGACTTCGAGTTGAAGGACGAAAGCCGTCCCTTCAAGGACATCGACGACAGCGGTCGCGAGCCATTGGCCAAGGCTTCGGGTGCGCAGTTTCTCGACGCGTTCCTCTACCACAACTACACGTTGATGGACGACTTGTCCGGCACCGTCCGCCTCGGCAAGCAGGTCGTCAACTGGGGCGAAAGCACCTTCATCCGGGGCGGCATCAACTCGATGAACGTCATCGATGTGTCCGCCCTCCGCCAACCCGGTTCCGAGGTCAAGGAAGGCCTGATTCCCGTCAACATGCTGTACGTGTCGCAGACCCTGACCGAAGAGCTCAGCGTGGACATGTTCTACCAGTTGGGTTGGGAAAAGTCCGTGATGGAGAACTGCGGTACGTTCTTTTCCCAGAACGACTTCGTCGCGGATGGCTGTGGCGGCGCCACGGTCGGGCCCAAGCTCGATCAGAACGCACTGGCGCAGCAAGCGCTCGCGCCCTTCGGCGTCAATCTGACCAGCGAGGGTGTCGAGATCAAGCGGGCGGCGAACAACGAGCCCCGCGACGACGGTCAGTGGGGCGTCGCGTTCCGCTGGTTTTCGGCCAGGCTCGATACCGAGTTCGGCGCCTACGCCGCCAACTATCACAGCCGCCAGGCCTACGTCAGTTCCATTTCCAGCCCCAACCTGACCAACCTGGCGTTCGCCCCGCAGCTCTGCTCCAACCTGGGCATCCCGGCGCCGGGTTGCGCCGGCTTTCTCTCGAGTGCGTCCGGGCAGCAGCTGGTGGCGGCGTATCGTCTGGGGACTTCCCAGTATTACGTCGATTTCCCCGAGGACATCCGCCTCTACGGGCTGAGCTTCAGCACCATGCTGCAGACCGGCACGACCCTTTCGGGAGAAGTCAGCTACCGGCCCAACCTGCCGCTGCAGATCAATTCCCCGGACATGACGACCGCCGCCGTGGGCAACCCCGCCCTCACGCCGGTCTATTCGTCGGGTGCGTACCCGCTGCTCGATGGCGGGCGCAGCAACGGCTATCAGCGCAAGGAAGTCGCCCAGGCGCAGGTCACCGCGCTGCACCTGTTCGAGAACGTCATGGGCGCGAGCCGGATGACGCTGGTGGGGGAAGTCGGGGTAACCCACGTCGGCGGGCTCGAAGGCCGGGGCGGCCTGCGCTACGGCCGGGCCTCGGTGTTCGGCCAGGGCGAACTCTATCCCGACAACAGCCTGTGCGGTGGCGAGTACTGCAACAACTCCGGCTTCGTCACGACGACCTCCTGGGGCTATCGCGTCCGGGCGGGGTGGGAGTACGACAACCTCGTCCCGGGCGTCCAGTTCCGTCCCAGCCTGGTCTGGTCCCATGACGTCGATGGCTACGGACCGGAGCCGGGTTTCAGCGAGGGCGCGAAGGCGGTCAGCGTGGGCCTGGATGCCACGTACCTGAGCACCTACAACGCCAGCCTCTCCTATACCAACTACTTCGGCGGCACGTACAACATGAACGCCGATCGTGACTTCGTCGCCCTTAGCTTTGGCGTGACCTTCTGAGGATTTCCCATGAAACGTTCTTTCACCACCCTCTCGGGTATGGCCATGGCGCTGGTCGCGCTGAATCTGCATGCCGCGGTGTCCGCGGAGCAGGCCGCGAAGCTGGGGGACAGCCTCACCCCGATGGGCGCCGAGCGCCCGGCGAACCACGACGGAAGCATTCCGGCCTGGACGGGCGGCCTCAAGGCCGACGCCGGGAGCGTGGATGGCTCCGGGCATCTCACCGATCCGTTCGCAGCGGAGTCTCCGCTGTTCACCATCACCGCGGAAAACGTCGAGAAGTATCGGGACAAGCTGAGCGAGGGGCAGCTGGCGATGTTCAAGCGCTACCCGAGCTCCTTCAAGATGAAGGTCTACACCACCCACCGCACCGCCGGCATTCCGGATTCGGTCGGCCGGGAAATCAGGCAGAACGCCACCACCGCCAGCCTGGTGGAGGGGGGCAACGGCCTGAAGGGATTCTCGACGGCGATTCCGTTCCCCATCCCGCAGAACGGCCTCGAAGTGATCTGGAACCACATCGGGCGCTACCGCGGCGGCAGCATTCGCGGAACGATCATGCAGACGGCGCCGCAAGCTGACGGGCAGTACGTTCCGATCACGCTGACGCAGTGGTTCACCTACCGCGACCACGTGAAGGAATACGACCCGGCCGATCCCGGCAACATCCTGTTCTACTTCATGCAGACCATCACCTCTCCGGCGCGCCTGTCCGGCAACGTGCTGCTGGTGCACGAAACGCTCGACCAGGTGAAGGAGCCGCGCAAGGCGTGGATCTACACCGCCGGTCAGCGTCGGGTGCGCCGGGCGCCCCAGGTGGCCTACGACGGCCCGTCGCCGGGCTCCGAGGGCCAGAATGTGGCGGACAACGTCGACATGTACAACGGCTCGCCGGATCGCTACGACTGGAAACTCCTGGGCAAGCAGGAGCTGTACATTCCTTACAACGCGTACACCCTGCAGTTGCCGTCGTTGAAGTACAGCGAGATCGTCAAGCCCGGTCATATCAACTCGGACCTGACCCGTTACGAACTGCATCGCGTGTGGGTCGTCGAGGCCACGTTGAAAGAGGGGCAGCGACACATCTACGCCAAGCGCAAGTTCTATGTCGACGAGGACAGCTGGCAGATCTCGATTGCGGACCTCTACGACAATAGGGGCGCGCTGTGGCGAGTCGGCGAGGGTTTTACGATCCAGATGTACGACAAACAGATTCCCTGGCTGAGCGTTTCGACGCTGTATGACCTGCAGAATGGCCGCTACATCGTCTCCGGCCTGCGTAACGAAGAGCGTTCGAAGGTCGATTTCGGCTCGGTGGTGTCGTCTTCGGAGTACACGCCGTCCGCCTTGCGCAAAGTCGGTATCCGCTAGGAACGCGAACCGCCGGCGCTATCGGTTGGATGCCTTTGCCGCCTTCGGGCGGCCTTTTTTTGGCGAAGATGATCCCGCTACGTAGTAGCGCGGGTGGCACGGCCCGACTACCGTTTGCGCGCCGGGACTTCCCGGGCGGCCCGTTGCCCGGGAAACCGGGTGCAGCCATCGAAGCCGAGTTCGGAACATGAGGACGGGAATGCGAGACGCCTGGATAAGCGGCCTGCCGCGGATGCGCTGCATCGGCTTGATGCTGCTGATGATCGCCTGCGCCTGCGCGGGGATCGCCCAGGGCGCCGGCCAGCCTCCCGCACTCGCGACGGCGCGTGAAGGTTACGCGGACGCCGGCAGCTGCCTGGGCTGTCACTCGGCGCAGGCGAACGCGTGGAAGGATTCGGACCACGCCTGGGCGATGCGCGATGCGACGCCGGACAACGTGCTGGGTAGGTTCGATGGAACGCTGTTCGAGGACGCGGGCGTCAAGGCCCGCTTTTTTCGCAAGGGCCAGGACTTCTTCGTCAACCTCGAGGGAGAAGACGGCCAGCCGGCGGACGTCCCCATCCGCTACACCTTCGGTCACTACCCGTTGCAGCAATACCTGGTGGGCTTTCCCCGCGGCCGCCTGCAGGCGCTGACCCTCGCCTGGGACAGCCGCCCGCGAGAGGAGGGCGGACAGCGCTGGTTCTCCCTCTACCCCGGGCAGCGCTTCGCTCCCGACGATCCCTTGCACTGGACCGGTCGCTACCAGAACTGGAATGCCATGTGCGCCGACTGTCATTCGACCCGGCTACTCAAGGGCTACGATGACCGGGACGACAGCTTCGCCACCACCTGGCAGGAGAAGAATGTTGGTTGCCAGGGCTGTCACGGACCTGGTCAGGCACATGTGGACTGGGCTCGTGGCAAGGTCAGTTCCGAGGCGCCGCGCGCCGCTGGCGAAGGCAACGGACTGCAGGTGGACCTGCGCTCGATGAACAACCGGCAGCAGGTCGAGCAGTGCGCGTTCTGCCACAGCCGGCGGCAGACGCTGGGCGTCGGGCAGCTACCCGGCCACCCGCAACTGGATCAGAGCCTGCCGGCGATCCTGAGCGAAGACATGTACCACGCCGATGGGCAGATCAAGGGCGAAGTCTACGAGTTCGGTTCCTTCACCCAGAGCCGGATGTACGCCGCCGGCGTGGCCTGCACCGACTGTCACGATGCCCACACCACCAAGCTGCGGATGCAGGGCAACGGGCTCTGCCTGCAGTGCCACAACACCCAGCCTCCGCTGGACCGGTTCCCGGCGCTCAAGGCCCGGGATTACGACAGCGAATCCCACCACCGGCACCTGGCCGGCACGGCGGGCGCGCAGTGCGTCAACTGCCACATGCCGCAAACGACCTATATGCAGGTCGATCCGCGCCGCGATCATTCGATACGGATTCCGCGTCCCGATGCCGCCCCCGACACGGCCAGCCCCGATGCCTGTACGCGCTGCCATCAGGACAAGTCGCCCGCCTGGGCCGCCGAAGCCATCGAGGGCTGGTTTGGCCCGCGCCCTCGGCCCGCCGGATTCGCGGCGGCATTCCAGGCCTCACGCCGCGGGGAGGGCAGCGCGCTGGGGCCGCTCGTTCAGGTGATCGACGACAAGAGCAACCCGGCCATCGTCCGCGCAACCGGCGTCGAGCGGCTCGCCGCGCTCGGGCCTGTCGCCGTTCCCGAGCTGAGCAGGGCCGTTCGGGACGAAAGCGCACTGGTTCGGGCCTATGCCGCTTCGGGTTTCATCGGCATGCCGGCGCAGGAGCGTGTGAAGCCGCTGCTGCCACTGATCGAGGACCCCGCATTGGCGGTGCGTGATCAGGCCGTGCGCGCGCTGGCGGACGTCCCGATCGAACGGATACCCGAAGCCCGGCGCGACCGGTTCAGCGCCGCACTGGCGGACTACGAGCGTCGCTTGCGGAGCAACGCCGACCTCCCCGGCGGGCGCTTCGAGCTGGCGGAGCTACTGGCCCGTCAGGGCAACGCCGACGTGGCGATGGAGGAATACCGCCGCGCCTTGACGCTGGACCCTTACTTTTCCCCGGCCCGGATCAACCTGGTGACCCTGGCGAACAGCCTCGGCCATCCGGACCAGGCCGAGCGACTGCTGCGCGAAGGTGTGGACCTCGGGAAGATGCCGACCACCGACCAGGGCAATCTCGCCTACATGCTTGCCTTGCTGCTGGTGGAAAACGGCCAGGAAGCCGAAGCGCTGGTCTGGATGGATAAGGCCCTGGCCGCGATCCCCGGCTCTTCGCGCATCCGCTACAACGACGGGCTGCTGCTGGCCCGCCTGCAGCGCCACGATGAGGCGGTGAAGGTGCTGCGGGACGGCCTGGAGATTTCCCCGGACGACCCCGACCTGCTCTATGCGCTGATCTACCTGCACACGAAGCAGGGCGAGAGGGCCGAGGCTCAGGCGTACCTCGGCAGGATGCGCCGGGTGGCTCCTGGCGATCCCCGGCTGCAAGCGTTGGAGCGCTACGGGCGATGAATCCCGCCTGCGCCGTCACTCGCCCTTGGCGGCGTGGACGTCGCTCGTCGTCACCGGCAGGGTTCTCTCCGGGTTGTCGGCGATAGCCTTCTTGAAAGCCTCCAGCTCGTCCCTGGAGTAGTAGTTTCCGGCCCGAACCACGCCCGATATGCGGTCCAGGTTATCCACGCTGCTGGTAGGGTCGGCGGCCAGGAGCACCAGGTCGGCGTTCATGTCTTTGGCGATCAGCCCCATGCTGTCGGTTCGCTTCATGAAGCGTGCCGGGAGCGTCGTGGTCATCTGCAACACCTGCAGCGGCGACAACCCGGCGGCGGCAAGCTCCTTGAACTCCTGCTGCAAGAAAAGCCCCGGCGCCTGACCGCTGCCGTCGGTTCCCGTCATCATCGGCACTCCGGCATCGGCGAGCAGCTTCGTCAGGGTCTTCTGCTTGGCATAGGCGTCCTTGTATATCTGCTTCGTTTGGCCTGGCAGCCGGTTGAAGTCGCCCAGGACCTCCAGCCATAGCTGGTATGAAGCCGGCGGAATGAAGGGAATCGCCGGGTCTTCCCGATACGCCGGGTCGTCCTGCATGTATTGCGTGCGCAGCCTGACCAGGGTCGGCACCATCCAGGTCTCGTTGCGGGCGAACTGCTCCGCCAGCGTGTCGCATTTCGCCCGGTCGAAACTCGTCATCGCCTCGTGCAGGCGTGCCACCCGCGCCGGGCTGTCCGCGACGATGGGATTGATCAGGTAGCGCTTCATCTTGCCCGCGATGGCGGCCTGGACGATGGGCGCGGCGAAGTTGGGAAGCTTGAAGCTCGGCATGCTGCGCGTCGGGTGCTCGATGGACTCGCTGAGCAGGGCCGGCTTTTCCGTGGAGCAGGCGATCCATATGACGTCGCCGGGGCCCAGGTGCTCGATCGACCGGAAGCCGGCC
Source organism: Pseudomonas sp. PS02288 (assembly GCF_029959715.1). Classification (NCBI taxonomy): domain Bacteria; kingdom Pseudomonadati; phylum Pseudomonadota; class Gammaproteobacteria; order Pseudomonadales; family Pseudomonadaceae; genus Pseudomonas; species Pseudomonas sp. PS02288. Next base: position 48,908 of record NZ_JASCPA010000009.1, read on the forward strand.
AGCTCGGCGCGCGACGGGTCGACACCTTCCGGCACATGCCCGGCAATCGGGATGCCCAGCGCACGGGCTTGCGCTATCGCGGCATAGAACATCGGCGGGGTCACCCAGCCGACCTTGATGAAGTCCGCGCCCTCGTCGCGTTGCTGGCGCAACACGTCGGCGAGTTCGTCCACCGTTCCGGCGCTGGTGGGAACCAGCGGCTCGGCGGGCATCGCCAGCAGGGCAGGGGCTTTCTCGGTGAGGGGAAGCTGCCCCGCCGCCCGTTGAGCGAGCAGCTCGGGCGTCCCCGCCATCTGCCGAAAGCCGGTCACGCCCTCGGCGAGCATCAGCGTGAGCACGCCCGGAGCGTTCTCTGACTGAAGCGCATGGGAGTGCATGTTGTTGAATCCCGGCACCGCGAACTGACCTCCCGCGTTCACCCGCCGGTAGGCCGGATAACGCTGGCGCATCGACGCGGGGCCGATGTCCTCGATGCGCCCCTCGCGGATCGCGATCCACTGGCCGGCCGTTTTCGAGCCCGTCCTCGGGTCGACGAGGGTCGCATTCTCGATGAGCAGCGAGCCGCGGTGGATGGCCTCGGGAGCCGTCGCCGCGTGAGTCGTTGGCCAATAGGCATGGGCCAGAAATCCGAGGATCGAAACAGCGACCACCGATAGAAGCGCAACGAGCGGCCGGGGCATTGGGTATTCCTCTTATTGGGAGGAATAAATTGAGCATCATTGTTCATAATTGGTCAATGATGTTTTCTTGTTACTGAAATTGTTCTCCCCTTTGCCTTCACTGTCGGCGTCAGCGACGAACGCCGGGGAAATTCCCTTGGGCGGCTGTGACGGACTTGCCGCAAGGCCTCCGGTCAGGCGCAGCGTTGCACGTCGTCGCGGGCCTTTGCCTGGCTGATGGAAAGCTCGTCCGGCAGTGCCACGGCATTCTTCGCGGCCAGTACCTCGGCCATCACGCTAACGGCGATCTCCGGTGGCGTCTTGCTGTCGATGTACAGGCCGATCGGCCCGCGCAAGCGTCGCAGCGATTGCTCGGTCTCGCCGAAGTGCTCGATCAGGCGCCGCCGCCGCTCCTGGCTGTTGCGCCGCGAGCCGATGGCGCCGATGTAGAACGCCGGCCCTTGCAGAGCCTCCAGCAGCGCCAGGTCGTCCAGCCTGGGGTCGTGGGTGAGGGCGATGATGCAACTGCGCACGTCGGCGGCGAATGCCCGGACCACGTCGTCCGGCATGGCGCGGATACGCTCCACGCCAGGCACGCTCCAGCCCTCGAGGTGCTGCGGGCGTGGGTCGCAGAGGGTCACCTGAAAGCCGTTGAACTGCGCCATTACGGCCAGGTACTCGGCCAGCGCGCCGGCACCGATCAGCAGCATGCGATAGCCCGGCCCAAGGGTGCTGCTCATGCTTTGGCCATCGAAGCTGAACTGCTCGGGCGTCGCGGTGTTTTCCAGGCTGACCTGCCCGGTGCCCAGGTCCAGCTGGCGACGCACCAGCTGGCCCGCCTCCAGCCGGGCGAGCAGGTCCTCGAGGGGCTCCATGGCCGGCATGAACTCCATCACCAGTTCCAGCGTGCCGCCGCACGGCAGGCCGAAACGATGCGCCTCATCGGCGCTGACGCCGTAGCGAACCCGTTCGGGTAACTGCTGCGGCAACCCCGCCGCGCCGTTGGCCGTGGTGTAGCGCTGGATCAGGTCGTCTTCGATACAGCCGCCGGACACGCTGCCCACCACGCGCCCGTCGTTGCGCAGCGCCATCATCGAGCCCACCGGCCGCGGCGAGGAACCCCAGGTGCGGGCGACGGTGACCAGCACCACGCGCTCGCCCGCGCGCAGCCAGTCGCGGGCGGTGCGCAGCACCAACAGATCGATACTTTCCATCGGGCCTCCCGTCGTTCAGCGCATGTGCAGAACGATCGGCGTGGGGCTGGCCGGATCGGTGTGCGCGCGCAGCTTGGCCACGGCTTGCGGGTCGACCTTGCCGCCCCGGTTGCCCCAGGTGGTGCGCACGAACGACAGCACGTCGGCGATCTGCTGATCCGACAGCTGCCCGCGCAACGCCGGCATTCGATACGCGTCCGGCACGCCGGCGCTGACCACCCGCAGCGAGCCGTTGAGGCTGATGTTGATGGCCGAATCCGGCGCCGTGGTCAGCGCCGAGGTCGCGCCTGCCAGCGGCGGTATCCAGGGTGCCTGTCCCTTGCCGTCCCGGCCGTGGCAGGCGGCGCACTGCGTCAGGTACAGGTGCCCGCCTGGGCCGGAAAATGCCGAGGCGTCCGCGACTTCGTACTGCCAGGGCGGCCCGTCGCGCTGCGGGTCGCCCGGCAGGGATTTGAGGTAATGGGCGATGGCGGCGAGGTCGTCGTCACCCAGGTACTGCGTGGAGTTGTTGAACGCCTCGGTCATCGAGCCGAACACCACGGCATGCGTGTTGCGCCCGGTCTTCAGGAGCTGCGCGATATCCGCCTCGCTCCAGCGACCCAGCCCGGTATTGGGGTCGTTGCGCAGGCTGGGGGCGTACCAGCCATCCAGCAGCGCGCCGGCCAGGTACTGCTCGCCTGATTCGCTCAGGGCCTTCTCGTTGAACGCCAGGCCGCGCGGCGTATGGCAGCTGCCGCAGTGGCCGGCGCCCTGGACCAGGTAGGCGCCGCGGTTCCATTGCGCGTTCTGCCCGGGCTGCCCGGCAAAGCTGCCGGGTTCGGTGAACAGATGGTTCCACAGGGCGATGGGCCAGCGCATGTTCAGCGGCCAGGGGATTTCGCTGGGCTTGTTCGCCTGCGCCACCGGCGAGACGCCATGCATGAAGAAGGCGTAGAGCGCACGCACATCGTCATCGCTGAGCTTGGAGTACGACGGATACGGCATGGCCGGATACAGCCTGCGACCCTCCGGGGCCACGCCGTGGCGCACCGCGCGGTCGAAGTCGGCCAGGCTGTAGCCGCCGATGCCGGTCGTGCCGTCCGGGGTGATGTTGGTGGCGTAGATGGCCCCCAGGGGCGTGGCCATTTTCAGCCCGCCGGCGAAGGGTGCCGCGTCCGGCAGGCTGTGGCATGCCACGCAGTCACTGGCGCGCGCCACATACTCGCCGCGCTGGATGAGCCCGGCGTCCGGGGTGTCGCTTCCCGCGTCGGCGAGCGTCGAGGTCGGCACGCGCGTGCCGTACCAGACCAGCAACGCCAGCAGAACCAGGCCGGCCAGGACGACTGCGCCGGCGATTTTGGTGTAGGGCCGTGTGCTCATGGGCAGGTCTTTCCGTCAGGCGGGTTGGCTGAAGGTGTAGCTCGAGAAGGGCATGCTGCGAATGCGCTGGCCGGTCAGCCGCGCCACCGCATTGGCCACCGCGGGCGCCACGGCCGGCAACGGCGGTTCGCCGATCCCGCCCATCTTGGCGCCGCTTTCGATCACCTTGACGTGCACGCGTGCCATGCGCGCGGGCGGCAGGATCGGGTACAGATCAAAATTGCGTCCGCGTGGCTTGCCGTCGACGTACACCGCCTCCTCCACCAGCGCCTGGGACAAGCCCAGCGACACCCCCCCATTCACCTGCGCCTCGACGATGGCCGGGTTGACGATGCTGCCCGGATCGATGGCTTGCCAGATGTCATGCACCTTCACCTGCCCGTTCTCGATGGACACCTCGGCGACCACCGCCGTTTCCGTGCCGAACGGCGAGGCCATGGCCACGCCCCGCGCGCGCCGCGAGCCATCCTCGGCGGTGAAGGGGCCGCGCTTCCAGCCGCCGGACAGCTCGGCGACGCTCTGCAGCAAGTGGGTCAGGCGCGGGTTGTCTCGCAGCAGGTGCAGGCGCAGCTCGAACGGGTCCTGCCCGCCTTTGTCGGCCAGTTCATCGAGAAACGCCTCGTAGAAGAAGTCGTTGAGCGAGTTGCCCACCGAGCGCCAGTAGCCGAGCACCACCGGGCCTTTGACATAGTTCTGCGCGATGCGCCGGTGCGGGATCGCATAGGACTTGCCAGCCAGCCCTTCGAGCGCCGTCGGGTCGGGCTGGTCGCCCGGTTTGCCGGCGAGCGACTCGGTCGGCCCCTCCGTGGCGCTGACCGCCTCCAGTGCGACGGGCAGGCCCTTGTCGTCCAGCGCGGCGCGGAATTTCACCACCGCCATCGGTCGCAACGCGTCGCGCAGGAACTCTTCCTCGCGGCTCCAGATCAGCTTGATCGGCCGGCCGACCGCCTTGGCCAGCTCGATGGCCTGCGGGTACGGGTTGGCGGTCTCGTAGAGAAAGTGCCGGCCGAAGAAACCGCCCAGCAACGGGCTATGCAGATTGATCCTGGAGGGGTCGATGGCGGCGCATTTGGCGATATCGGCCAGGAACATGTCCTGCGCCTGGTTGGGCAGCCAGATATCCAGCGTGCCGTCCGGATTGAAACGGGCCAGGGCCGACGGTGGCTCGAGTTGCGCGTGATTGAGGTACTGGTTGTGGTAGGTGGCCTCGACCTTGGTGGCCGCCTTGGCCAGGGTGCCGGCGAAGTCGCCTTCCTTCTCGGCTTCACGTCCCGGACCGGGTTCGTTGGCCAGGCGTTCACGGTAGGCCACGGTGGAGAAGCCCGCCGGCATCACCCGCCCGGTCGCATCGGCGGCGGCCTCCTGCCAGTCCACCTGGATGGCTTCGACCGCGCGCTTGGCATGCCACCAGCGCTCGGCGACCACCGCCACGGCGCCGGGCAGGCGGTGGACCGAATGCACACCCTTCATCGCCTTGACCTGCGCCTCGTTGCGCAGCTCGCCCACCGTCATTCCCAGGCGCGGCGCGTGCTGCACCGCGGCGTGCAGCATGCCGTCCACCTGCATGTCGATGGAGTACAGGGCCTTGCCGGTGGATTTTTCGTAGGCGTCCAGGCGGCGCACCGGCTTGCCGATCCAGCGGAACTGGGCGGGATCGCGCAGGGTGACGCTGTCGACGTCCGGCACGGGCAGGTCGAGGGCATCCGCAGCCAGCTCGCCGTAGGTCAGCGAGCGCCCCGAAGCCGGGTGCAGCACGCGGCCGGGCTCGGTGGTCAACGCCGCCACGGGGACGTTCAGCCGCGCGCTGGCGGCCTGCAACAGCATGGCCCGCGCCAGCGCGCCGAGGCGGCGCATGGTCGGGTAGCTCATGCGCACCGACATGCTGCCGCCGGTGATGCGCATGCCATTCTCCATCACCACATAGGCCTCGCCGGGCGGCGCGCTCTCGACCAGAAAGGTCGAGGGATCGGCGTCCAGCTCCTCGCCGACGATCTGCGCCATGGCGGTGTAGGTGCCTTGTCCGCCTTCGATGAACGGGCACAGAAGCCGAACGGTGCTGTCCGGCCGTATCTCCAGGAAGGCGCCCACCTGGGTGCCCGCCGCCTTGCTTTCGGCGGCCATCGCCTGCATCCGCGCAGACCCGGAAGGCAGCGCGAAACCGAGCACCAGGGCGCCCGTCACCGTGCCCGAAGCCAGCAGGAAACGCCGGCGCGAAAGGTTGATGGGTTCACCCAGCGGCGAAGCTTCTCTATTCATACGGGCACTCATCAGGCGTTCCCCCCGGCAGGCGCAGCGGGCGTGGCCAGGCTGTTGGCCAGATCGTGAACGGCGGCCTGGATGGCGTTGTAGGTGCCGCAGCGGCACAGGTTCACCATCGCGGCGGCGATCTGCCCGTCATCGGGCTTGGGGTTGTTCTTCAGCAGGGCGGTGGCGGCGACCACCTGGCCGGACTGGCAGTAGCCGCACTGGGCCACCTGATGCTCGACCCAAGCGGCGACCACGCGCTTGCCCACTTCGTCGGCCTCGATCGCCTCGATGGTGGTGACCTCGCGGCCCACCACCCCGGCGACCGGCGTGACGCAGGAGCGCACCACGTTGCCATCCACCAGCACCGAGCAGGCGCCACATTGCGCCAGGCCGCAGCCGTACTTGGTGCCGGTCAGCCCCAGGTCATCGCGGATGACCCACAGCAGCGGCGTGTCGGCTTCGGCGTCGACCTGATAGGTTTTCTGGTTAATTCGCAATTCCATGGCTCACCTGCTCATCACGATGATGTTATTGGGACTCCGACATTCGAGTGCCGGTAGGGCATCTTGGAAAAGTAGCAGCGGCTACGAGCGGCGCACCTCGGCACCCGGTCGCCCGGTCCATAGCGTTACGACCATCATCTACGCAAGGGAAGGCGGCTCGTTAGCACGATTCGCTGGCTGTCTTGCCTAAAACTGCCGCTGAGTGGGGGCGCATGAGTCCGCGTTTGGCTCGCCAGGCCGGTACGGTGTCCGGGAGCAGGACGCGACGGATCGGCGCCCTTCGTCGAGACTGACGCGGTCTGTGGAGGATGTGGGGGCGACGACAGCGTCGGCCTGTAACGTTCACGCCCCGACTGCCCGGCGCGGGCGACTCAGCCCGCCCAGGTTTCGGTTTTCAGAAAATCTATGAATGCGCGAAGGGGCGAAGGCACGTGCCTGCGGTCGTTGTAGTACAGGTAGGGGCCGTCGAAAGCCTGCCACCAGTCTTCCAGTACCGGCAGGAGCGCGCCCTGTTCGATCAACGGCCCCAGGTATTCCTCGAAGGTGTAGATGATCCCGACGCCGCCCAGCGCGGCGCCCACCTCCAGATCCTGGGAGGAGCTGATCAACGGTCCCTGGGGCGGGACGCGGATTCTCGCGGCGTCTTTTTCGAACTCCCATACACCCAGCTTGCCGCTCTCGAAGCGGTGACCGATCAGGCGGTGATTGAGAAGGTCGCGGGGATGCAACGGTGTGCCGTTCCGCTCCAGATAGGCGGGCGCTGCGGCGGCTACGAAGCGTTGTCGACGTGGGCCGATGGGCACCGCAATCATGTCCTTGGCCAGGCTTTCCTCGTAGCGGACGCCCGCGTCGTAGCCGGCGGCGATGACATCGAGGAAGGTGTTATCCATCGTCACTTCGATGCTCACCCCCGGGTAGCGTGCGAGAAACGCAGGGACCAGCTTGGGCAGTACGAAGCGCGCGACGGGCACCGGTACATTAAGGCGCAGAGTCCCCACAGGACGCTGCGCATCTTCGTGAAGGTCGCCGAAGGCCGCGCTCATTTGCTCAAGAGCCGGGCGTAGCCGCTCCAGCAAGCGTGCACCGACTTCCGTCGGGACCACGCTGCGGGTCGTGCGGTTGAGCAGCCTGATGCCCAGATCGCTTTCCAACCGACGCACACCATCGCTGATGGACGAGGCCGACATGCCACGTTTCTGGGCGGCCACCCGGAACCCACCCGCTTCCACTACCGCGGCGAAGAGTGCGACATCGGTCAGGTTGGGCTGGCGCATGGCGGCTCTCCTAAAAGGAAGAGCGGATTGTACGGTTGAGCGTACATAGCGTCCATTTCAGTACGGCTTATCGGCAGCAATCCAGGGGTTAACAATGCCTCACGTCGACGGCACCGCCTCGTAGCAGTCCGTCCAGAACATTCCCTACGTGAGGATCGAACGATGACTAGTGCAACCCTGCGGATGGATCCCATCAATATCGCCAGCGCTGCCTGGCGCAGAGGCCTCGCCACCATTGGCCTGGCGCTGGGCTGCGTGCTGGACTCCGGCATCGCGAGTGGCCAGAGCCAGCCAGAACCGGATTGGAGCCTGGCAGACATGCCTTCGCAGAGCGGGCGTATCTTCCTGGTCACGGGAGGCACCAGCGGCATGGGCTATGAGGACGCCAAGGCCCTCGCGGCCGCTGGCGCCCAGGTGGTGATCGCTGCGCGGAACCCGCAACGGGGCGATGAGGCCATCGCCCGTATCAAGCAGGAGGTTGCCGGCGCGCAGGTACATTTCGAAGCGCTGGACCTGGCCGATCTGGCATCGGTCCAGGCGCTCGGCGAACGTCTCGGCGCGACCTTGCCGCGCCTCGATGGGTTGATCAATAACGCCGCGATTATGGCGCCTCCGCAGCGCGCCACCTCGGCCGATGGCTACGAGTCGCAACTGGCCACCAACTATCTGGGCCACTTCGCCCTGACGGCCCACTTGCTGCCGCTTCTGCGCAAGGGCGATGGCGCACGGGTGGTGACCTTGTCCAGCATCGCTGCCGCGCGCGGCAGCATCGATTTCGATGACCTGCAATCCGAGCGGTCCTACAACCCTTACGCGGCCTATGCCCAGTCCAAGCTGGCCGGTCTGATGTTCGCCTTCGAACTGCAGCGCCGCAGCGAGGCGCGGGGCTGGGGAATTCGGAGCATCGCCGCGCATCCTGGCGTGGCCGTTACGGAGCTGATCGAACGCGGTCCGGGCCTGGACAGCGAGTTCGGCCGCAACTGGGCCAAGGATCGCGAGCGCTACCACTCCGCTGCCCAGGGGGCGCTGCCGACGCTGTACGCAGCCACCGCCGTCGAAGCGCAGCCAGGTGCCTACTACGGCCCCACGGGCGAGGGAGAAAAGCGCGGTCCTCTGGGGCTGGCCAGCGTACCGGGCGCTGCGAACGACGCGGCGGCGGCCACCCGGCTATGGACGGCCAGTGAACAGCTGACGGGTGTCAGCTACCGCTAAGCCAGGCGAGGAGAGTCATCATGCTGTCAGCTACTCTGGTACAGCGCCTCGGCGCCGCCATCGAAGCCGAGCGTCACGAGCTGAAACCTGCGCTTGCAGGGTTCGCGCTGTTTTTCTGCCTGTTCTCCGGCTATTTCATGCTGCGCCCGATTCGCGAGTCGATGGGCATCATGGCCGGTATCGAGAACCTGCAATGGCTATTCACCGTCACCTTCGTGGTCATGCTGGTGGCGGTGCCGTTGTTCGCCTGGCTGAGCTCCCGGGTGCCGCGTGTTCACTTCGTCGATTGGGTCTATGGGTTCTTTTGCCTGAACCTGCTGGCCTTCGCCGGACTGTTTCAGCTCAGCGCTGACAGCGTCTGGCTGGCGAGGGTGTTCTACGTGTGGATTTCGGTCTACAACCTGTTCGTGGTCTCGGTGGCCTGGAGCCTGATGGCCGATGTGTTCGATGGGCGTCAGGCCAAGCGGCTGTTCGCCTTCATTGCGGCGGGCGCGAGCGTTGGTGGCCTGGTTGGGCCGGCGATGAGCGCGCTGCTTGTTGGGGTCATTGGACAATCCGGGCTGGTGCTGCTGGCGGCGGTGCTGCTGGGCGTCGCGCTGGCACTGAAGGTGCCGCTGATGCGCTGGCGGGAAGTCGGTGGCGCCGGCAGACCCGGAGCGTCCGTCACGGAGAGTCCGCGCAAGCCGGTAACGGGCAACCCGTTCAGCGGCCTGACGCGGGTCATGCAGTCGCCTTATCTGTTTGCCATCGCCGTCTTCGTCATCCTGCTCGCCACGGTGACGACCTTTCTGTATTTCGAGCAGGCACGGCTGGTGGCCGAGCGCTTTCCGGAGCGCGCTTCGCAGATCAGGGTGTTCGGCATCATCGATGTGATCGTCCAGACCGGAGCCTTGCTGGCGCAGCTGTTCATCATCGGGCGCATCGCTCGGACGCTGGGAGTGCGCATGTTGCTGGCGATCGTGCCGGCGCTGGTCTGCGTGGGCTTTGTCGGTCTCGCCCTGGCCCCTACGTTCGCCATGTTGGCAGCGTTGATGATCGTCAGGCGCATCGGTGAGTACGCCTTCGTCCGCCCCGGCCGGGAGATGCTCTTCGCGCCCCTGGATGCCGAGAGTAAATACAAAGCCAAGGGGTTTATCGATACGGTCGTCTACCGGGCAGGCGACGCCCTTAGCGGCTGGGTGAAAAGTGGCCTGGACATGCTCGGTCAGGGCGTGGTGCCGGTGGCGCTGGTCGGTGCCACCTGCGCCCTTTTGTGGGGAGCACTTGGCTGGTACCTGGGCAAGCAGGCCGACGCGTTAAGCAAGCGCTCGACGTCGGTTCGGTGACCCCCTGAACTTGGGCCTTATCTCTGAACCCCGGACACCAACGCGATGTGAGGTGCGGGACCACACGGTATTCATTCGATGTGGCCGATCCTTCTTTCCAAGGATGCTGAATTGGAAGAGCTTCCGGCCTTTCGGTGCTATGGCGATCTCATCATGCATGGCGAGGGGCTCGGCAGATGAGATCGAGCCTGAATGCCGCCACCGTCAGTCATCACCCGACAGGGCGGTGATGGCTACCGGGTAGCCCGCGAGACCTAATTGCTTCCCCCGGCCGAAGTGTTGCAGCGCTTTTCGACAGGAGGATCGGGCAAGAATCCGGGACGATCCTGCTACGACCACGGCGTTCCGCAAGGGCAGGCTCTTTCACGCAAAGACCGGGTGTGCACGTCCGCTTTCGAGCACGCCGCTGATGACCAGCAACCCTAAGAGAACTCAGCCATGCGTATTCCAACGTTAGGTGTCACCCGCGCGGCGACCTTGGCCGGCGCACTGCTCCTTGGCGCTTTGCTGCCGGGGCCGGCGCTCGCCAATGCCAGCAGCGACGTCGAGGTCCGCAACAAACAGGCGGTCACCGAGGCGTTCGACCGCTGGGCGGCCGGCGGCACTACCTTCTTTCGCGACATCCTGATGCCCGACGTGGTGTGGACCATCAAGGGCTCCGGCCCCAGTGCCGGTGTTTATCATGGCCTGGACTCGTTCGTGTCCGAAGCGGTTCAGCCTTTCGTTTCACGCCTGTCCACGCCGGTGCGCCCAGTCAGCAAGCAGATCTGGGCCGATGGCGACCACGTGATCATCCAGTGGGACGGTGCCGGCGTCGCCCGTGACGGCCAGCCCTATCGCAACAGCTATGCCTGGATCTTCCACATGCGTGAAGGCAAGGCCTTCGAAGTGACGGCCTACCTTGACCTTCCGGCCTACGACGACGTGCTGCAGCGCATTCCAGCCCCCACGCAGTGACTGACGGCTGACTTGCCATGACCTGAAACAGGCCCGTTGCCGCAAGTGTGGAACGTAAGAATCCGGGTCTTAGACACGTTTTCGACACGCAAAGAAAAGCCCCTGACTTCTTCGGAAATCAGGGGCTTATTTGGGCCGGGGTCACCCTAACCTGATAGCTAATCCATTGAATCTATTTGAGTTTCTAAGAGTTAAAATTCGCAGGGATACACGCGGGGATACAAGAAGCCGTCTGCTGGCTGTTTTTTCGGCCACCGCAGGCTGCGAAGCGGACTGCCATCCAGGCATCTGAACCGCCGTCGAAAGCACGCCTAGGGAACCACGAAGAACGCAGTCACGGCCCTAGACTCAACGCCCAGCCCTATTCCGAATATGGAATGGATGGCCTACCCTCCATCTATCTATGGCTGAACACAGGGACGTGCGTAATGGCTATCCAAAACCAATTCCGAAAGCCATTGGTGCTTTCCGGCGTCTTGCTTGCATTCCTAGCCTGGCCATTCATGGCTTCAGCACAGCTACAGAAGTGCACTGACCCTGTCACAGGAAAAATCACCTTCTCGGATCGGGGCTGCAGCTCAGGCGAAGAAATGACTTCGATCCGGGTCGCTCCGGCCAACAGCATTGACGGCTCCCAATATCGGCAACAGCAAGCCGACTCCAGTTATCCCGACGCCAACCAGTTTCAACAGGAAGCACCCTCGGGTATCAGAGTGGGCGGAGTCGGCTCAAGTAGCGACGCCGATCGCCAACGCCAAAAGCTCTGCAAGGAAGCGTCCACACCCCACAAAGGCGCGCATGGGCTGACTGCCGCGCAGCGCGCTCATGCCGCTCAGCTGTGTGCTGGCATTAGCCTTCCCGCGCCTGCCTCCCGCTCTGCTCCAGCACCACCACCAATAGCAGAATCGAAACCGCCAGCTGTCATAACGAACTGCGACAGCGCTGGCTGCTGGGATAGCAACGGTATGCGCTACACAAAAGGCGCAGGCACAACCCACTTCCCTGCCAATGGCGGCCCGGCCTGCCAGCTAATCGGCGGGCAAATGATCTGCCCCTAAACCTCTTCTGGAGCCCTCGCGCGCGTACGCGGGCGCGTATTGGTCTCACAAGCGCGCTCAGCGACTGCTCCCAACCCACCGGCGGCAAACATGTAATTCCGTGGATACCGCGCTGGATACCAAGCCTGTTTACCGCCGCTCAGCGTGTAACCTCACCTGTAACCATGCAGCCACCACGCAGCTAAAAACGCGGTTTTCCATGTTAACCAGCTTGTTAACGCTCATCTGTTAATCACGGATTTGGCACTAACCTGGGCGCTAACCAAACCGCATAAAACCGTGAGCACCAGCCGGCATAACGCCCCACTGCGTACCTCCCGCGCAGGTGATCCGTTTTCGGGCTGAACTCCGCAGGCGTAGCAGGTTAAAGTGCAGTTTTTGCCGCCTCACCCAGGAGCAGTTACGTGAACACGGAAAACCATTCCCAGACGGCCGCGTTTCTCTGGTCGATTGCCGACCTGCTGCGCGGTGACTTCAAGCAGTCGCAGTACGGCCGCATCATCCTGCCGTTCACCCTGCTGCGCCGTATGGAATGTGTTCTGGAACCGACCAAGAACGCGGTGATCAGTGAGGCCTGTGCGCAGGAAGGCCGTCCTGATCTGGTGCGTGAGCGGCTGTTGCTGCGCGCAGCCGGGCAGCAGTTCTTCAATGCTTCCAAACTGACCCTCGGCACACTGTCCGATACCCAGACCGCCGCCGACCTGATGAGCTATGTGCAGTCCTTCAGCAAGGACGCCCGCGAGATCTTCGAGCACTTCCACTTCGAGGACTTCGTGCAGCAGCTCTCGGCCGCCAACCTGCTGTATCAGGTGGTGCAGCGCTTTGCCGCCACCGACCTGAGCCCCGAGCGCATCAGCAACTTCGGCATGGGCATCATCTTCGAAGAGCTGATCCGCAAGTTCGCGGAAAGCTCCAACGAAACCGCCGGGGAACACTTCACCCCGCGCGATATCGTGCACCTGACCACCTCGCTGGTGATCACCGGGCAGGACGACAAGCTCAAGCCCAACAGCATCGTCACCATCTACGACCCGACTGCCGGCACCGGCGGCTTCCTCTCCGAGGGCGACGAGTACATCCAGTCCATCAGCCAGCAAGTCACCGTGTCGCTGCACGGCCAGGAGCTGAACCCCGAGTCCTACGCCATCTGCAAGGCGGACATGCTGATCAAGGGCCAGGACGTCACCAGCATCAAGCTGGGCAATACCTTGTCCAACGACCAACTGTCCGGCCCCGAGCACCGCTTCGACTTCATGCTCAGCAACCCGCCGTTTGGCGTGGAGTGGAAGAAGGTGCAGAAGCAGATCACCGACGAGCACAGCGAGAAAGGCTTCAACGGCCGCTTCGGCCCAGGCTTGCCGCGCGTGTCCGATGGCTCGCTGCTGTTCCTCCTGCACCTGGTCAGCAAGATGCGTGACCCGCGTGAAGGTGGCTCGCGCATCGGCATTATCCTCAACGGCTCGCCACTGTTTACCGGCGGCGCCGGTTCGGGCGAGTCGGAGATTCGCCGCTACCTGCTGCAGAACGATCTGGTCGAAGCCATCATCGCCCTGCCCACCGACATGTTCTACAACACCGGCATCGCCACCTATGTGTGGGTGCTGAGCAACCACAAGACCGCCACGCGCCAGGGCAAGGTACAGCTGATCGACGGCAGCCAGCACTTTGCCAAGATGCGCAAATCCTTGGGCAGCAAGCGCCAGTACCTCACCGAGGAGCAGATCGACGAGTTGGTGCGCCTGTATGGCCGCTTCGAGGAAACCGCGCAGAGCAAAATCTTCCCCGTCGAAGCCTTTGGCTACCGGCGCATCACCGTCGAGCGCCCGCTGCGCCTGAACTTCCAGGCCAGTGCCGAGCGCATCGAAAAAGTGCTGGAAGAGAAAGCCATCGAGAAGATGGAAGCCCCGGCCCGCCAGCGGCTGATCGAAGCCCTGCAAACCATGGATGCCAGCGTGCTGCACCGCAACCGCGAGCAGTTCAGCAAGCTGCTGAAAAAGGCACTCAGCGCCCACGACGTATCACCCAGCACGCCCGAGCTGAAGGCCATCCTCAACGCCCTGAGCGAGCGCGACCCCGAGGCCGATATCTGCCTGGTGAAAGGTAAACCCGAAGCCGATGCCGGCCTGCGCGACAACGAGAACGTGCCGCTGGGCGAATCGGTGTACGACTACTTCGAGCGCGAAGTAAAACCCCATGTGCCGGATGCCTGGATCGACGAGAGCAAGACTGATGCGCAGGACGGCGAAGTCGGCGTGGTCGGCTTCGAGATACCGTTCAACCGGCACTTCTATGTGTTCCAGCCGCCGCGCCCGCTGGCAGAGATCGACCGCGATCTGAAAGCCTGCACCGACCGCATCAAGCAGATGATCGAGGGGCTGTCGGCATGACGTTTCCAGCCTATCCAGAATACAAACCATCTGGCTTTGATTGGTTGCCAGAAGTCCCTGCACATTGGATGGATAGGAAGATCGCGAGGGATATCCCATTCGTGGTTGGTTGGACGCCACCGTCGGGTAAGGATGAGTACTACGACGGCGATTTGCCTTGGGTTACGATTGCAGATATGACGCAGATGACCGTCGAGGATACCAAGTCAAAAATTAGCCACCTTGCAGTTCGGGATAAAGGCGCGAAAGTTGTTCCCGCTGGAAGCATGCTCTTCTCGTTCAAGTTGTCTGTTGGAAAGATCGCCTTTCTAACAATTGATTCCTATACGAACGAAGCGATAGCAGGCTTTCTCCCTTGCGGGCCACTTGATCTTGAGTACTGGAAATATGCTGCCCCGGAATTTATTCCAAGGTATGGCAGAGAGAATATCTACGGCGCGACTTTGCTGAATCAAGAGCTTATTAGCTTTGTGAGGTTCTTTGCCCCGGCGAGGGTCGAACAAACCCAAATCGCCCGCTTCCTCGACCACGAAACCGCCCGCATCGACGCGCTGATCGAAGAGCAGCAGCGCCTGATCGAGCTGCTCAAGGAAAAGCGCCAGGCCGTGATCTCCCACGCCATCACCAAAGGCCTCGACCCGACGGTGCCGATGAAAGACTCCGGGGTAGCGTGGCTGGGCGAGGTTCCGGCGCATTGGAAGGTAATAAAACTTGGTCTACTCGCATCTGATAGATGTGACGGTCCATTCGGTTCGGCCTTGAAGTCTGAGCATTACACTGATGAAGGTGTCAGAGTTATTCGCCTCCAAAATATTAAGTCCGGTTGGTTTAATGATGCTGACTCAGCATTCATTGATGCTGACTATTATCGAGAAAATATTGGCAAGAGCGATGTGGTTTCTGGCGATGTATTGATTGCAGGCTTGGGGGATGATAACAACCCCGTCGGAAGAGCCTGTGTAGCACCCGAAAACATCGCTCCTGCGATGGTTAAAGCTGATTGCTTTAGATTTCGTCTTATGCCTGATGTGGCAGTATCTGAATTTATTGCGCTTCAGCTAACCGCAGGAGCTACTGCCGATGCGGGTATTCTTTCAACAGGATCTACTCGCGCTCGAATTCCATTATCCTCAATGAGTACAAGGTTAATCGCCTTGCCCCCAGTTACTGAGCAGCAAGCAATCGTTAGTTTCATTCAGAGGCTGAATGAGAATATCGACTCGCTTTTTAGTGAAGCGCAGTCCGGAATTACACTCCTTCAAGAACGCCGCTCAGCCCTAATCTCCGCCGCCGTTACCGGCAAAATCGACGTGCGCAGCTGGCAGCCACCGGCCAGCACCCAAGCCCCCAAATTAGTACAAGAGGCCGTGTAATGGCGGACAGCAAGGAAGCGCAATTCCAGCAGGACATCATCAGCGCCATGGCCGCCCAAGGCTGGTTGACCGGCCCGGCCAGCGGCTATGACCGGCGCACGGCGCTCTATACCGAGGATTTTCTCGGTTATTTCAAGGAGGCTTGGCCCGAGCTCTGGGATAAGTTCGCCAAAGCCAACCCGAATAACCCGGACGCCGTGCTGGTGCAAAAGCTGGTGCGCGAGCTGGAGCAGGACGGCACCCTGGATGTGCTGCGCCATGGCTTCAAGCTGCCGGGGGTGAAGATCGAGGCGTGCAGCTTCAAGCCCGACCACGGCATGAACCCGGACACCTTGAAGCGCTACCAGTGCAACCGCCTGCGCGTGGTGCAGGAGGTGTCTTATTCACCCCACCACCGTGAAGGGGAATACAACCCGCGTCTGGATCTGGTGCTGTTCGTCAACGGCATCCCCGTCTCCACGCTGGAGCTGAAAAGCCAGTTCAAGCAGAGCGTGGAAAACGCCAAGCGCCAGTACCGCTACGACCGCCCGGTCAAAGACCCGCTGACGCGCAAGCCCGAGCCGCTGCTGACCTTCAAGCGCGGCGCGCTGGTGCACTTTGCCGTGAGCCAGGATGAGGTGGCGATGACCACCAAGCTGGCCGGCAAGGAGACCTTCTTCCTGCCGTTCAACCTCGGCAGCCTCGACGGCGGCGCCGGCAACCCGCCTGCACCGGACGACAGCCAGTACGCCACCGGCTACCTGTGGCAGCGCCTGTTCCAGCCCGATGCCTGGCTCAAGGTACTGGGGCGCTTCCTGCACCTGCAGAAGAGCGTGAAGGAAGATGCCGATGGCCAGCGCGTCACCAAGGAGACCCTGATCTTCCCGCGCTACCACCAGTGGGAAGTGGTCAACCGGCTGATCGACACCACCCGCGCCGAAGGGCCGGGCAGGCGTTACCTGATCCAGCACAGCGCCGGCTCCGGCAAGTCCAACTCGATTGCCTGGACGGCGCATCAACTGGCCTCGCTCTACGATGCCGAGGGCCAGCGCCTGTTCAATTCGGTGATCGTGATTACCGACCGCACCGTGCTGGACAAGCAGCTGCAGGACACCATCTACCAGTTCGAGCACGCCCAGGGCGTGGTCAAGTGCATCACCCGCGATATCGGCAGCCAGAGCAAATCCGAGCAACTGGCCGAGGCGCTGGCCGAGCAGACGCGCATCATCATCGTCACTATCCAGACCTTCCCGGCGCTGTTCGATGCGCTGGACAAGTACCCCAAGCTGGCGAGCGGCCGCTATGCGGTGATCGCCGACGAGGCGCATTCCTCGCAGACCGGCTCATCGGCCAGCAAGCTCAAGCAGATTCTCGGCAGCGATGCGCCGGAGGCTGAGGAAATCAGCGCCGAAGAGCTGCTGGACGCCGCCGTGGCCGCCCGCGCGCCCAACGAGCGCATCAGCTATTACGCCTTTACCGCCACGCCCAAGGCCAAGACCCTGGAGCTGTTCGGTCGCCCGGCCAACCCGGCGTTGCCGGCGAGCGCCGACAACAAGCCCGAGGCGTTCCACCTGTATTCCATGCGTCAGGCCATCGAGGAAGGTTTCATCCTTGATGTGCTGCAGAACTACACCACCTACAGCACCGCCTGGAAGATCGCCCACCCGGATGGCGACGACGAGGAAGTGGACTCGAAGAAGGCGCGCATGAAGCTGGCGCGCTGGGTGCGCCTGCATCCGTACAACATCAGCCAGAAGGTGGAGGTGATCGTCGAGCACTTCCGCGCCAACATCCGCCATCTGCTGGGCGGCCAGGCCAAGGCCATGGTGGTCACCAGCAGTCGGCAGGAAGCGGTGCGCTACCAGCTGGCGGTGCAGGCCTATGTGAAGCAGATGGGCTACGGCGATGTGCATCCGCTGGTGGCCTTCTCTGGCAGCGTGCTGCCGGACGGGGTGATTCCCGAAGAGGTGACGGAAAGCAGCAGCCTGCTCAACCCCGGCCTGAACGGGCGTGATCTGGCGGAAGCCTTCGACACCCAGGACTTCAACGTGATGATCGCCGCCAACAAGTACCAGACCGGCTTCGATCAGCCCAAGCTGTGCGCCATGTACGTGGACAAGAAGCTGCAGGGCGTGGACTGCGTGCAAACCCTGTCGCGGCTGAACCGCACCTTTGGCGACAGCAAACCCACCTTCATCCTCGACTTCTTCAACGACGCCCAGGACATTCTCGACGCCTTTCTGCCGTACTACACCAAGGCCGAGCTGACCGACGTGACCGACCCGCAGCTGATCTATGACCTGCAGAAGAAGCTGGATGCCGAGGGTATTTACCACTGGGAAGAGGTGACCGCGTTCGCGCTGGCCTTCTTCGACCCCAAGGCCGCTGCCAGCAAGCTCAGCTACTACTGCGCACCGGCCAAGGAACGCTTTGCCAAGCGCTACATCCTGGCCCAGGAGTCACGCCAACAGGCGCTGGAGTTCAAGCGTACCGCCGAGCAGAACGGCGACAGCGCCGGCTTGAAAAAGGCCGAGGCGGCCGTGAAGGAAGCTGGCGAGCAGGTGGATCAGCTCGACCTGTTCAAGAAGAACCTGCAGAGCTTTGTGCGCCTGTACGAGTTCCTCTCGCAGATCATTCCCTATGAGGATCGCGAGCTGGAGCAGCTGTGCGTGTACGCCAAGCACCTGCACCCGCTGCTGCGCGTGGATCGCCTCGATCAGGAAGACGTGGACGTGGGTGAGCTGCAACTGACCCATTACCGCCTGACCAAGCGCGCCGAGCACCAGCTGCGCTTGAGTGAGGAGCAAGGCGACTACGGCCTCGAACCGGCCACGGGGTTGGGCAGCGGCAAGCCCCATGATCCGGAGAAGAAGCGGCTATCGGAAATCATCGAGGCGCTGAACGATATCTTCGGTGCCGAGGTGAGCGATGAGGATCAGCTGCAGTTCCTCACCGGCATCGCCAATCGCATCAGTCGTCAGGAGGATGTGATGGCCCAGGTCAACAACCACTCGGTCTAACAGGTGATGCACGGCCTGTTCCCCAAGCGGGTGCTGGACACCGTGCTGGACGCCATGACCGACCACGAGAAGCTGTCGCTGGAAGTGCTGGATAACGAGACCAAGAGCCGGGCGTTTGCGTTGGTGATTTTGAAGATGCTGAAGACGGCGGCTGAAGGCGGCATGGCGGCGAGCATGGGGGATTAAGCATGAGCAACCCCCAGTTACCCGTTGGAGCTATTCCAGCGCGTGGGTACGGTGAGTCTGGATTCGGAGGAAGCCGCGGGCAGCCTGCGGCCGCTGGATATTTGACCTCTGACTGGAGGCGAGCGAGTGCGGCGGTGTGTTCGCTCAAGCGCCCGCCGGTAGCGTGAAGTTGGCTTCCGGCTGGCGCTGTAGACGTTAGCTATTGTTAGCAACTGTTAGCGTCGATCAGTGATTGGATGTCGCCATTTTTGCGGGGACGTTGTTAGCTTCGGTTAACCTCCTTTCGAGCGGCGAGCGCCCGCTCAGGCGGTGAGCGTCAGTTGGATAATGCCTTTTCGAGCCTTGTCGGTCATTTCGCTCAGCGACAGTTCCTGGTCTACCGCACCGCGCAAGCGCTGTTCCCGAGCGAGCCGGTCGCTGGTGCTGGTGGCGAGGGCTGCGAGGTTTTCAACCTCTCTAACCAGGGTTGCGGTGCCGCGCCAGTCATCGTCGAACTCAGGGCTCAGCTCCCGCACTCGCTTCAAGGCAGCGCGTGCACGCATTGCGGTAGAGCAAGTCATTTGCAGGTCGCGTCGGTCTTGGTTGTAGCCAGCTATCGTGACGCTGGCTTGTTCCGCCACGCTGTTTACCAGTCGGCTGAATTGCTCTTGCATGGCTTCCGCCAGGACGTTAACGATCACCCCTTGGTTGGTTTCGGCCGCGTCGGCAATCGGGTCATCCATCCGGCCGCAGAGAAAATCCAGCGGTACTGCGTAGAGGTCGGCATAGGTCATCAGTGTTGGCAGGGGAGGGATGCGATCGCCGCTTTCTGCCAGCGATACCTGCGTTTGACCTTGGTAGCCAAGCCGCTCTGCGACTGTTGTGGCTGGCATTTTTGCGGCGAGTCGGGCGGCCCGAAGACGTACTCCGATGGTGCGTGCGAGAGATTTGGTATCAACGGTATTCATGGTGTCTCC
This sequence comes from Pseudomonas sp. PS02288, assembly GCF_029959715.1. NCBI lineage: Bacteria > Pseudomonadati > Pseudomonadota > Gammaproteobacteria > Pseudomonadales > Pseudomonadaceae > Pseudomonas > Pseudomonas sp. PS02288. Next base: position 68,617 of record NZ_JASCPA010000009.1, read on the forward strand.
AGGATGTTTGCTGCGGGCCAGCGCCAGCGAACGGCCGCCAGGGCATCGGAATACGTGGTAGGGGTGCCAACCATGCTGCAGATCGTCTCGCCACCCAGAGTGATGCGCCAAGCAGCACGCCGGGTGGCTTGAGTGGCAAAGTCAGGCTGGCAGGGCTCTTCGATCTCCTTTGCCGAAGCATTGGCAACTACGGCCGAAGCGCAGGTATTTAGCTGATCAGGCAGGGCGGTGTTCTGCTGTAGGCGGTGATGTCTGTGGGACTCATCCAACTGCTGGAACAGTTCGGCGAGCAAGCTCATGCCCACCTCCCTACGCCATTGGCTTGATATGCACATGTCTGAAAGTTCGTGGGAACGGTGGGCGCTTGGGAACAGCCAGCAATCACGCGGGGCCGAGGCTGGAAACCTGTTCCCACCAAGTGTTCGAGTGGGAACAGATAACGTATGTATGGCCAGGCGTCCTTATGTTCACAGGATGAATTGTGTTCCCACCCGTTCCCACTTCTCCCTATGGGGTGGGAACAGCTGACAGCCAAGTCGGCGCTGGCCATTCCCACTGTTCCCTGCGTTCCCACAGATTTCAGGTTCCGGCGTGTGTGAAGGTGGCTGGCTTGCCCGCGTACAAACTCAATCATGGGCGCCCCCTTCGCCTTCCAGGCGCTCGGGGTCGATGACGTACAGCCCTGCGCTGCCGCCACCTGGCAGCCGGTACTTCTTGGTATGCCGCTTCCGGTCGTTGTCGCGCTTGGCCAGCGCTCCGGCAGCCTCCAGCGCCTTGATCATGCGAGGCAAGCCGAAACCGGGGGCGGCTTCCACTAGGCCAGACTTGTTGAACAGGTACAGCCTGCGTCGCGGTTCGATCTCCCAATAGCCCGCGCGATTGAGCACTCGCGTATCTGTATCTCCGGCGCTGATGTCTGAGAAGCGGCTGCTGCCGTGGCGCTCGATAAAGCTGGCGACGCCGGCCAGGATCTGACGATCTTCGGCATTGCCGTTACCGACTCGCTCCAACCATTCCCGGTACAGGATCATGCTGTCGGCGAGACTGGTGCCTGTCGGCCAGGGCAAGAGGTTGTAGGCGATGGCCATCTCGCCGGCCAGGGCGATGACGGCGAAGCGATCCGCCACTCGCCCAGCCTGTGCGTTCCCCACCGCAAACTGTGCGCGCACTTTGGTGAAGTCTTCCAATAGCCTGTCGCGGTCGTTGCCTGCGGTTAGACGCTCGACGAAAGCGACGCCCAGATGGCCATAGTTTTTTCCGGCTGCGACCGTCAGTGCACGATGGAAACCTTCGCCGGTCATCCCGTGCAACTCGTCAAAGGCACGATGCCTACGGGTGCCGGCGTTCACGTCCACCATGCGCAGCTCGGCGCCAGCATGGGCAGGATTGCCCCCAATAGCCGCGTGCTCGGACAGCGAGCGCTCACCGCTGGAGAGAGTCAGCAGCCGCCAATGGAGCTTGGCGCGGCCTTCTCGATTACGTGTCATGGTGCCCTTGCCCTGGCCGTTCGCCAGTGCGTAGGCCATCTCCTGCACGCAACGAGGGTCGGCACGCTTGATCTCGTCCAGGGACAGCATGGTGTCATTGCGCGACGCCGCTTCGATTTCCAGGCCGCCCTTGGTCATATCCCAGCTAACGGCGAATGTGCCAGGGTCACCCCATACCGAGGCGCCGATCAGTTGCGCCAGCGACTTGCCGCTGGAGCTGTCGCCGACCAGATGGACGCCCCCGCCATTCACGCCGACCAAGCTCAGGAGGGGGCCGGCCAGGGCGCAGCCAATGGCCAGAGTCAGCACTGGGTTGCCCTGGCAGAGCGTGGCTACCTGGTTCTGCCATTGCGCGAGTGAGCCCCCTGCGGCGAACAGATTGAGGGCATTGCTGCTGGCCTGGTATCGGACCCCCTCGCCGCCGATGATGCGGCCGGGGATGACGAATACTCCCGACTCGTGCCAGCCTGGCCGGCTGGTGGTGGCGATGGTCTGTCGGGGTTGCTGCTCCAGCAGGTATTCCATGAAGGTGCTGCGCTTGCGCAAATCTATCAGCACGCCCATAGAGAACAGACTGCGTCTGGCATCCTCGCCGCTGCCGCCGAAGACCTCCATGGGCAGCACCCATTCCTTGTCGCCACTGTGCGTCACCAGGCGTAGCAGGCGGCCCTCGCTGCCGTCATCAGTGTTGACGGTGCGCGCAGTGACGAACACGGGGCTGGCGATCCACTCGTCTACCAGGTGACGTTCGCCCTCATCATCAAGTTTGGTGTTGTGCCAGTACACGCCAGGTTTTAAGCGCCGGCCTTTCTCGTTCTGCACCCATCCTTCATACACGCCCCAGCCAGGGCGTTCTGGTGTCACCGCTGGCGCTTCCGGTTTGGTGGCAAGCGACAGGGCTGTTGGTTCAGGCTTGCTCACGGGCAGCTCTCCAGACGGCCAGGTCGTTGAAGTCGCTTAGGCTTGGCGGTGCGCAGGCAGGCCAATTGGGAAATACCACCTGACTGCCCAACGCCACGGCGGCGGCATTCGCGGCTTTGCGGCCAGGGTTACCTTTGCCGACAGCTTCGGTCTGGCGGTCGTCATCACCCGCGAAGATCAACATGGCTTCGGGATGGCGGAGACGTAGCTCCAGGCCGACCGACAGCAGGTTGCCGGCGTTCATGGCGCAGGCCACGGCTGCCTCGGTAGCCTCGTGGAGAGTTGCGCCTGTGGCCCACCCTTCGCAGACATACAACGGTTGGCCGGCGGTGATGCAGCCAAGGGGCGAATAACTGCCCTTCACCTGTCCACCGGACAGGAATCGCTTGCTACCGTCCGGGGCGATCCGTTGCAGGTTCACCAAATGCCCGGCGCGGTAGAGCGGCACCAGCAATTCGTCACCTCGCTGGCGTAACGCATGGCTCCGCACCTGCTTGGCGGCCAGGTACGAATGGATAGGCGCTGGGCGGCGGGCGTTGCTCCACCAGCGATTAGCCAGTTTGGCGGCGCTCTGCTGGCGCTGGTGCTGCGCGGCCTCACGTTGACGCCTAGCTCGTTCGATACGCTGGCGCACCTGCTCGGTCTCTGCGGTAGTAGCGACTTTGCTGGTGCTCCAATAGTGCGTCTCTCCGGTTCTCCAACTCCCAAAGGCGCCAGCAGCCAGACTGCCAGCGAACAGCACATACCAGCCGTTGCGTGACTCTTTGCGGTCGCCAGGGACGTGGAAGCGGTGAAGGGTGGCGTCTGCCTCGGGCAGCCAGTCCAGCGAACCGTAGAGACGTTGCATAGCGTCGCGGAAGGGCAGGGCGCAGTGCTCACTCAAGTGGACGGCGATCATGCTCCAGTCCTCGTGCAAGCCGTTTGCTTCGCCATGCTGTCGTTTGGTGTTCCCCCTCGCTGGGATGTTGTCTGACTCGTTAGCCAGCCTGCATTTCTATTAGCGATCATCAGGCTGCGTCCCTTTCGGCAATCTTGCTGCGCAGCCATGCCTCTACCTCGGCCACGACATAGAACGCAGCAGCCTGGCGGGTTTCGCCGTCCTTCAGAGGTTTTGGAAAGGTAGGATCTTTCTTGCGGAGCTTGTCCAAACCGGAGCGGGACAGGTCGAGCCAGTCGCAGAGTGCGGTCTGGCGGATGAGGGCTTTGCTTGGGGGTTTATTGCTCATGGGCGTATCCGTATGGATATGGATGACGCGCTTTATTCTCCACATGAGCGAGGTTGTGTCCGCAACGCAGCTAGTCGCGTCGTTTTTTCTCCGCCTCTATCCCTCGGCGATATCTGCCCATGACCTCGGGGGATCGGTGATATTTCTGACTCATCTGTATATCGAATGCGGTTTTCTCTTTTCCGCCCTGTACGAGCCAATTGGCATAGTCTTGGTGATAAGCACCTAGTTTTTCTGGAGGTAGCTTTCCCTTACTTCCACCTGCAATCTTGTCCGCTTTTAGGGCCCTATCGGCATCACGTATCAATGAGTCTGGCAGCCATTCACATTGCTCCTTAATCCTTGTGGGGCTTACGGTCTGGGCCAGTGCGTACAGGGCATAGATCTTATTGGCTGCTAGGTACTCCAGCCTTGAAAACAGCCAGAGCACTCCAGCTTCGTTTAACCCAGAAACTCGGTTTTCTAACTCGCCAAAGCGTTGAGCGTGCTCCTCTTGGGAGAGGGTTTTTCCTGGCATAACTCCAGATAGGAAAGCATCTTCAAGGGCCTTAAATGTTGAGCCCGCGTGTTGGTTTTGCTCTCGAATCCGGCCGCACAGTTGATCGACAAGGGCGAGCATAGACGCACGGCTCACCTCAAAGTCCGCTGCCTGGAATTGCTCAAGCTGCGTGCGTAGCTCACTGAGTAGTGCCCAATCGTTTTTACGTGCTTTCATGCCCGCTTCATTTCCACCACATTGCCGGCAGCGAGCTTGTCCAGGTGGTCTGCATACCATTGCATCATCGCTTTACGCTGTTCCAAGTAGGTGCTCTTATCGTAGACCCCGCGCACGCCTTCCTTTACGTGAGAAAGCTGGGCCTCGACGTGCTGCGAGTCGAAGCCGTTTTCATTGAGGATGGTGCTGGCCAGATGGCGGAAGCCGTGGCCTGTTTGGCGGCCTTCGTACCCGAGGCGGCGCAGGGCCATCAGGAATACGGTGTTACTCCGGGGCTTGGTGGTATCGCTGCGGCCTGGGAACAGCAGGGGGTAGCTGCCGGTCAGGTGTTGCAGGTCGCGCAGCAGCTCGACTGCCTGGCGAGGCAGTGGCACCAGATGTTCGCGGCGGCGCTTCATCCGCTCGGTTGGGATCAGCCAAAGCCCAGCATCCAAATCGAACTCTGTCCAGCAGGCCTCGCGCAGTTCCGAAGGGCGACATGCCAGCATGGTCAGCAGTTGCAGGCCGATCCGTACGTCGGTGGCGTGCGGGTAGGATCTGACAGCGCGGAGTAGGGCGGGTAGTTCCTCAAGGGATACATGGGCAAAGTTCTCCACTGGTTTGGTCAGTAGGAATTTGTGCAGTCCTTCGAGGGGGTTGTGAGTTGCCCGACCGGTGACCCGAGCCAAGTCGTATACCTCCCGGCACATGCCGCGCACACGGCTGGTTTGCTCAACGATCCCGGTTTGTTCCATGCCGCGCAGGAAGTCCATCCACTCCATTGGCAGAATGCCGGTGTAGGGGCGCTTGCCGAACACAGGGAAGACATGTTTTTCCAGGGCTCCGATGGTGCGAACTGCCGTTCCCTCCGTCCAAGTCTTGCACTTGACGGCATACCACTCGCGAGCCAGATGCTCGAAGGTGTTGTTGGCCGCTTCAAGCTCCGCTGCCTTCTTGGCGCGTTTGGTGGCCATGATGCTGCCGTCCTTTGCGGTGTCATCGCGTAACCCACGGACTTTTCGACGTGCCTGCTCACCAGTCAGTTGGTGTTCACTCGTACCGTATCCGCCCAACCCTAACCATGACCATTTGCCATCGACCTTCTTGTAGCGCAGCTGCCAGGACTTCGAGCCGTCTGGTTTCACGCGGAAATACAGTCCATCGCCATCCAGCTCCCTGTACTCCTTTGCCTCTGGTTCCAGGCTCGCGAGTACGGTATCGGCCATGGGGCGGCGCTTGATCTGATTGCGCTTCATGTCTTGTATCCCCTCGGTTCATTTATTCGATGAGGATACACAGGGGGATACACGGTGGGCAATCGTATAGGGGAACGTATGGGGATATCTAGATACAAGAAAGCCCGCACGGGGCGGGCTTTTCAGGGGTGTTTCCGGCCATGTGGGAACATGTGGAAACTTGCATTTGGTGGGCCGGGGTAATCTGAAATGATTTCCTATCGCTATGAAATATAAGGTAAAAATCCGGTTAAATATTCTTGTGGAATACCATTTGGAATACCGACAAGTCGGATTTGAACTCAGGAGATGCCAAGACGCGGCTCCGTGGCTGCTTTGCCCATCCCATGCAACCACTGCCGCACCGCTGCTTTCAAGTGCTCGCCAGGTGCGCGCTGGTTTCTGCCTCCATTCTCACCAGGGTCTCAATCACTTGCGCGCGCTTCAGGCCATGTTGCTTGGCTAGCTCATCCAGCTGGGCAATCACTGCTTTTGATAGCATCACGTTGATCTGTTTCTTGTCGGCGTTACGCTCGTCAAATTGCTGGCGATTCCATCGCTTTTTGATCTCTTGGATCATCGCCTTTTGCTCATGGCGGCCGAGCGCGGCATGGTCGAAGAACATTAGCAGCTCGTTGTAGTTACTGATCGGGAGCTGTCTGGAGTGCGGACGGAGGTGGTGTTTTTCGAGCCACTCCCAGGCACAAGTGCAACGTTTTTTGCTTTCCTTTTTGTCAGAGAACCACTCGAAGGCACTATCCCGCGCCACGTGGCGGAGCCATTCCTCCCGCAAGGAATTGACTTCGCGTGCCTTCGTTTCAAGCTCTATGTCCCAAAGATCAATCATGGCAACAAGGTGGTCTTTCCCTTCGAGATGAACCAGCTCCCGCGGGATTCGAATGCCTGTCAGTTGCTCGATGCGTGCGAGCAACCATTTATGTTGCCTTTCGTTCCCCTCTTCAATCCAGCCCAGTCTTTCGTCCGATAGCAGTAACCGATCCTTTTTTGACGGGATGCGAAGAATGCGATTCGCGCGTTGTTTTAAGCACTTGGCGATCTCGTCTCGCATGGTGGGGCGATTACAGGTATTGGGATTTAGCTTGGCTCCTTCGTTGAGGTAGAGATCCAGCCATAGCCAGATGTCATGACGGTTGCTCTGGTGCGGATCTCGAAGAAGCTGGCTGAGTGCGTCAGAGGTCTTGCTTCCTGCATGATTTTCAATAGTCAAAATACATCACCAAAATATTGTTGACAGAAATTTACTATTTATTTCATTGAAAATTCTATATGAATTCCACATTGGATCTATAGAAATTATAGGATCAATCTATACCTATTCTTTCTTTATTCTATTGGCGGTTAATGGTTATTCTATAACTATTCTAGAATTATTCTATTGATTGATTTTTCTTCGATATGCCCAGAAACTGCTGGTCATGAGTGCTTTCATGGGCTTGATTCATGGCGTTTTTTGGATGGTGCTAGCGCTGATTAATTTTGATGGATTGTTGGCCATAGTCAACGAAGCCGTCCCTGAAGTATGCAGATAAGGGTCTGTCTCGCGTGACGTCGTGTTGGGGTACGACCCCAGCTCAGCGTTTTTTTTTATCGCCCCTGCAGATCCTCTGAACGAATACGAGGAGCCCGTTCATGAGGATCATCCGATTGAAAGAAGTCATCGACTCGACCGGTCTGGCCCGGTCGACCATCTACAAATACATCAAGGAAGGCACCTTCCCGAAGCCGGTATCCCTGGGTGACCGCTGCGTCGGCTGGGTCGATAGCGAGGTGCATGACTGGATCCTGGCAAGGATCGAGGAGCGTGATCTGGCGGAGGAGGGGGCCGCGGTGCGCTCCACCAGCCACCTGAGTATGGCCAGCTAAAACTACCACCTGCGCCATGACCGGCTAAGGCTGGTCATGGCGTTTATGCTGCTTGGAAAGTCCAACGCTCTCAGCTAACTCTCCCAGGATGTGATTCGGTGAGTCTCTCGGCTGGCTAGGCAATGTTGCTCTCCATTGCCTAGCCAGCCTGGGATGGTCGCTGGGGCTTGGATCGGGATCTAGTTATATAGATCCAGGCTATCAATCCATGACTACTCAATAGGCTGAGCTCTAATGGCAACACGAGCTCTATCACCCTGCCTATGGGTTAGGTCATCGAGTATTTCAAAACACATCACGCCCCTGATATGCCAACAACCAATCAGGTGCACACCGATGACCAAACGAAACGCCATCACCCGTCCATCCCAGTCCGATACAGCTATCCGAATTGAACGTCTCATCAACGCCATTCAGCGTACAGATAGCCAAGCCTACCGAATCACATACTCGAAGCATGGTGATGAACTGGTCAGTGAAACCAGGCTGTCAAAGTACTTCGATGGGATCGAGCAGATGGTCACGCTGTTCGAGGGAGATGTGGAGTACCAGTCCAGCTGGCACTTGAGCCTCTTTCAGCAAGCCTGCCATTCCATTGGGGTTGAGCTCAGCCCCGTTGGAATTACCTGCTTGAACGAGGACGAAACACGCTACCTGAGCACCAGCGAGACACTGAACGAGCTGACCAAGTGCATCCGTACTCTCCGCACCCAAAAGAGGTTCATGCGTCGGGACGCTGACCAGCGCTACCTGGCCATTCAGCAGGAGCTCGAGGTCGGCCGCTACGTTGATGCCGTGCTTGATCGCTACGCCCGCACCTGCGTGGTCAGGGTTGATCTGTATTACCGTACAGAGGCCCAAGCGAGGTTGCGTGTGGAGCGCGTATTCGACGACCTGAATCGGTTGATTGCTGAGCGTGAGCGTAACCTGATTTTCGACCATGAAACCGGCTACATCTGCAGCGTTGAGCAAGGCGAGGATCGGGGCTATCACATCCATGCTGCGTTCTTCTTCAACGGCTCTGAAGTGAGTGCCGACATCTACAGGGCCCAGCGGATCGGTGAGCTCTGGGAGCGCATTACCCGTGGTCAGGGCTGCTTCAACAACTGCAACCTCGAAAAGGATAAATACCAAGACAGGCTTGGCATTGGCCTGATCCACCGGCGAGACCTGAACGCGCGGGGTCACGTGCATTACGCCATGCGTTACCTAGTCAAGAGTGATCAACATCTGCGACTCAAGCCGGTAGGTGCTCGCTGCTTGCGTAAGGGGCAGGCAAGGAGGGGCTTTCGGGGTGACTAATCGGCCCGCTCTCCCTTCGACCGTAACTCATCACGCAGGTTGGTTTGGTAGCTAAAGCTTGTGCTGGTGATCCGGTGGGTTGCCAGCGTGCCGGACGCTAGCGCGCTGCCTGTGGAGTCCTGGTCGGCCGATGGTTTAGGCTCTGTCCAGGAATCTAAGGCTGGTGTGAGTGCTGTGGGATGACAGAGAAAGGAGAGCGATGCCGGCAGCATTACCAGTCGGTATATGAAAGGAATCAGCCGGCACTCAGCAAGGGGCGTGCTCTTGATGAAAGCCTGCATCATTTCCTGGATCAACGGCCTGCAGGTAAAAACCTCTCTGCACTTGACCGCGCGACTGGCCTGGCTTCAGCACCGTTCTGGCATGATGCGGAGGCGGTCGCTCGCTCCGAGCTGGCAAGCCTTGCCCTCAGTCGGGTGCTGCACTTCGACAATGCAGTCAGCGCCGAGCTACTGCTGGAGCTGGCCAGTCATGCCCCGGACACGCTCAGATGGGCAATCCGCTACTCGAAGCTGTTTGAGCGTACTGCTTCGCCGCTATGGCTTGCGCTTCGTGCAGCGCTCGTGGGGGGAGAGTGGCAGGTATTCTTCGGTGTCTGTGACCGTTTGCTGGATCAGCTCAAGCCCTTTGATGAGCTGATTGGTAACGCTGAAAAACAGCTCGAGCACTTGTCCCTGCTGGAGCTGATTGCCTACCTCAGCGTGCTGGCCTATCAGGCATTTGCCGAAGATGCCCCCGATGATCGCTCCGGCCAGCAGTGGCAGGTCTACAACCGCATTATCCTGAGGAAACTCCGGGCTTGTCCTGAGCAGGACTTCCGCCTGAACGAGTCACGACTCGGGCAGTCGCTGAAGCGCCACCTGTCACCGGTCATTTTCCCTGAATCGTCCACCGCGGACGCAGCCAGGTGTCGTGAAAACCTCGAATGGCTAGCTGTTCTGATTGCGGCAACCCAAGAGCGGATCGACTACGAAGGTTCGATTGACTGGTTCTGCTTCGATCCGGAGTGCCGTTACCAGCTAAAGCCGGGCGAGTTGGTTATCTATAACCAGTCGGAGGCGGGAACAGAGCGGTGGCAGCGAACCGGGCGCAAGAGCGATCTGCTTTGGCACTACTGGATGAGCCGTGCCGTGCAGGCATTCGTCAACTCCGGCCTGGCCGAACAAATGATCGGCTCGCCGGAGAATCATGAGCTGAATCAGTTGGCCTACATCAAGGCGATGCGCAGCGAGCTGCAGTTGCAGCAGATTTACGGCCTGGGTCATCGGCTTTCTCTCAGTAATGGTACCCAGGTTCAGCTTCATCACGTGTTGCTGGCGAGCGAGCTGACCTCGGTTTTCTTTCAGAGCCAGTTCATTCAGCCATTCCAAGACTACCTTCGAGAGTCGGGCGTGCTTGCCCATGCGCTTGGCCGCTTGGCCATGGATGGCATGCTGTCGGGGGAAAACAGGTTCCCCATGACTTGGTCCGAGGAGGAAGAGAAGATCCGCAGGATTAAAGGCTGGACGGTCAGCGAGGAACATCCGCGAGGCAGCGCCGATTCAGCCAAGGCCATTCTCAGATTCTGGACCAGCGACCTCAGCGCGTTATCTCAGCAACTGAAGCAGCAGCCAGGGATGCCTGCGCCGCGCCTATATGAGCAGCCCTTCTACAAAATCGGCCGCTACAGCTTTCAGTTCCCCTGGGTTGGCGCGCAGCAAAACAACCTGACGGCAGCCATCAATAACCTGCGGCGGGTGAATGCCCGCAGAGCCGATGAGCAAGCAGAAACTCAACGAGTGGAGCTGGCGCTGGCCGAGAGCCTTCGGCAACGAGGTTTTGCTGTTGAGGTGGGATATCGGCCGCCTGTGACAGAAGAGGATGACGCCGGCGAGGTGGATTTGATCTGCCAGCGTGATGGCGTACTGCTGCTTATGGAGGTTAAGTCGGGGTATATCCGCTCGACCACCCATGAAGTCTGGCTGCATCGCACCAACACCTTGCGTAAGGCTGCCTGGCAGCTACGGCGTAAGCGGATTGCGGTGGCCAAGGCGTTGGTGGCTGATCAAGATCTGCGCTCCAGGTTGGGCTACCACGGTCAGCATCCTGAGGCGCACCTGCAGGCCTGGATCGTCGATACCTCCATTGAGCTCGATGGGCAGTCAGTCGATGGGTTCAGAGTGGTATCCCGTGAGGCACTGGAGGTCATTCTGCGTGATGAGAAGCAGCTCCTCAGGCCAATGGGGCAGCTTGACGAGGGAGGTCAGCATTCGTTGTTTCCCGACGGGTTTACTGCGGGACGATTTATCGCTGTTGTCGAGTCCGATGAGCTGTGGCGAGGCATCTGCTAGCACTTGGAGGGTAATGGCCTTGGTTCGGTCTGCTACGCGGTGCGTTGGCATCGGCCGCATCCTGAGGGCCGACCGGGCGATTCGGTGTCATCTGCACAAGGCCGTGAAGTACCTCGTCAAAGTTGCGCAGCACCTGCGTTTGAGGTCTGAGGGGAGCCGGTGCCGGTGGACGGGAATGCTCTGGTAGTCGAGCACCATGGGCGGGGATGGCGAATCCAAATACCCCATCCATCGTTTGAGTGGATGACCTGCCCACTTTGTTTACATGCGAAAAGTGGACAGGTCGCCATGGCATGGATGCTTCGCTATGGTCGAGCCATCACCTATCCGGAGGTTCACCATGTTCACTTTGCTGATCTCGCCTCATGATGTCCTGGCCCTTGTCTGTCTTGTAGCGGTCTTGCTTGGACTGGCCAGGCTGGCCTATGGCGGTGCAGTCCAGTGAGCGTCCGGACTTCGATACCGCGGCGGTATCGATCCCGCTAGTCAGGCTGCTTCATCGTGAACAGCCTGTCAGGCTGCTTCTGCCGGAGTCGCTGGGGCGCTGCTGACTCAGCCCCACAGGTTGTTGCAGATTCGCTGCACAGCCGCGTTGGCCGCTCGGCGATCAAATCCCTCAGGGTCGAAACAGCCGCCGGCCCATTCCAGTACGCTTCGGCCTTCCTCGCTGGCCGGTTGCTGGATCAGTGCCAGAAAGTCCAGATAACCCGGCACACCGCCTACATCCTCGGGAGGGCAGGCGCGGGCGCCATCCAGCACCTCGCACCAGGTGCCCGTGAAGTCGCAGGGCTCAACTGTCTCCACGGCGATCACATGCTGCCAGCTATCGCCAAAGTCGTAGAGGTAGCGCAGGCGGTCGCCTTCCTTCAGCATGCGGCGCAGCTTGAACTTGCGGTCATCCAGTGCCTCGTCGTCGTCCATGAATTCCGCATCCAGGGGCATGTAGCGGTTCATCCCTAAACTGAACTCATGCAGATGGCTGCTGTGCCAGCCCATGGCCGCCTGAATGAAGTGGTGCAGTTTACGCAGGGTGCAGTCGCCGCTGACGCGAATGCGCCGCCAGATCGGCGGATCGAGCTGCAGCGGTTCCAGTTGGATATGTAGGGTGTAGAGCAGTGGTTGAGTGGCCATGTCTTTATCCTTGCTCAGTGATACAGCCACGGCTGCAGTTCATCCAGGTTGGCGACGACAATCTGCTGCGCCGTCGCCTTGGCATGCACCTTGGTCGGGTCGATCTGATAGCGCTGCAGCACGTATTGCACCAGAGCGCCGCGGGTTTCGATCACCAGTCGGCCACCCTGCATGCCGTAGTCGGCCTCAATGATGGCGCGCTGTTCCGGTTTCAGGCGCGAGTCGGGCTCGATGATCACCGGCAGTGAGGTGGCCCAGCCCGGATCACTCTCGCGGCCGTGATCGGTCGGATCATCCATCAGCCCCGGTATGCCCCGGAAGCGGCTCAGAACGAAGTCACGATAATCCCGATTCTTCTCGCAATAGGCCCGCACATGCCAGCGCATGCCGGTGTAAACCAGGGTGTGCGGGGCGATCAGGCGGGTTTCTCCATCGGGTGTGGTGAAGGACACGTACTCGCATTCCAGGCGCAGCCCCTCTCGGCAGGCTTTGAGCAGCGGGCGCAGCACTTCCGGCTTTACCGAGCGATCCGGCACTGCCAGTACCTCTGTGTGTGCATAGGCCAGTGCCAGGCCCTCGATATGCGGGGCGCGCTCATGGTTCTGGTTGAGCAGATGCAGATAGGCGCTGGCGCTGTCGTCGATGAACAGCGGTTGGAAGCGGCGGCTCGGGACGTACCCCTTCAAATGCTTGTCATATTCGAGGTTCTTCGGCGCGTGTTCGCTGATGTAGGTGTTGATGTCCTTCGACGCCTGCTGGCGGCTGATGCCGAAGCTCTGCATCAGGTGATTGGTGGTCAGGCGGCCTTCCCACCAGGCCACTGTCTCGATCAGGCGATAGCGCAGGGCCAGATCCCAGCGCACGGACTCGATTGACTGCTTGCGTTTCATGGCCCCCTCCATCTGCTCGAAAACTTTACCTGTACAGGCAAACACTCTAGATATGTCTAGTCACGCTACATATCTTGATTGGCACAAGCAAGCCGGCAGCGCCGGCTAACCCAGGAAGTGCAATCAAGGAGTAGCCTCATGGCATTGATCACCTGTTACGAATGCGAACGCATGGCCAGTGACCAGGCAGCAGCCTGCCCGCACTGTGGGGCGCCTATCGCTAAGCAGCCGGCACCTGTTCAGGCTCAACCCAGGGTTCAGGTTATCCGCAGCGTTGGCTTCTGGCTCGGCGTGGGCATTCTCCTGTTTCCAATCGTCTTCGTCTGGTTCCTGCTGCGTCAGGGCCACAGCACCACTAGCCGGGTGATTGGCTTTGCCTGGCTGGCCCTGGTGTTGGTTGGCATGGCGTCCAGTGACCGTCCAGCCAGCCAATCGACCGCTACTACGAGCGGCCAGAGCCAGTCGGCTAGGGTAGTTGCTCCAGTCGAGCCGCTACGCGAAATCAGTGCCCAGCAACTGGCCCAAGCCTACGATCGCAACACGGTGGCGGCGGACCAGCAGTTCAAGGGCAAGCGCTTCAAAGTGACCGGTGTGGTGGATAGCATCAATACCGATCTGTTCGGCAACCCCTATGTCACGCTGCGTGGCGGGGTAAACCAGTTCATGGAGCCTCAGTTCGAGCTGGATGACGCCCATGCCAGTTATGCAGCCGGTCTGCAGAGTGGCATGCGCATCAGTCTGATCTGCACAGGTCGTGGCGACGTGGCGAAAACGCCAATGTCCAAGGATTGCGTACCAGACATTCAATAAGAAATTGGCGGGTACTCAACATTAGCTCTGGCCCTAATTTGCCAGGTTAAATCGAGTGTCGATGACGCCATATCCAAGTAAACTCATCAATTTTACGATTATCTGGAAGCTTAAATGGTCAAGCTGGAAGACATCGCCAAAGACGCCCAGATTCGTGGCCTGCATGGCGACGAGGTGGTCAAGGTCATCAGCGTCGATAGGGTCGGTGACTCGGCAATCAGCGTCGTCTACCAGAAGAGTGCGGGTGGCTACGGCGACCAGATGCTGTTCCGCAGCGATGAGCCCCGCCTTGAACTTGCCCAGGCTGGCAAAGCCTGGGCTTTTAATGCGCCAGGGAGCGACTTCAAGCTGGCCCTGGAAGCCTGGCGCATCCAGCTTGCCTACCTATTCGATCCGATGATGGCGGTGCACACCTCCAACGTCGATCCATTGCCGCATCAGATTTCCGCAGTCTACGAATCCATGCTGCCGCGTCAGCCGCTGCGCTTTGTGCTGGCCGATGACCCCGGCGCCGGCAAGACCATCATGGCTGGTCTGCTGATTCGCGAGTTGCTGATGCGTGCCGATGCTCGGCGCATCCTTGTGGTTTCGCCCGGCTCACTGACCGAACAGTGGCAGGACGAACTGCTGGAGAAATTCGGCATCAAGTTCGAAGTGTTCAGCCGTGAAAAGCAGGAGCAGTGCGCCACTGGCAACTACTTCGAAGAGCAAAACCTGCTCATCTGCCGCCTCGACCAGCTCTCGCGCAATGAGGACTACCAGCTCAAGCTCAAGAACACCGACTGGGATCTGATCATTGTCGACGAAGCCCACAAACTGTCGGCCAACTACTTTGGTAACAAGGTCAACAAGACCAAGCGCTTCGAGCTAGGCGAACTGCTCGGCTCGATCACCCGTCACTTCCTGTTGATGACGGCCACCCCGCACAACGGCAAAGAAGAAGACTTCCAAATCTGGTTGTCGCTGCTCGATGGTGACCGTTTCTATGGCAAGTTCCGCGAGGGTGCGCACAAGGTCGACGTGTCCGATTTGATGCGGCGCATGGTCAAGGAGGAGCTACTCAAGTTCGACGGCACCAAGCTGTTCCCCGAGCGGCGCGCCTACACGGCCAATTACTCGCTGTCTGACCTGGAGGCTGCGCTCTACCACGACGTGACCGACTACGTGCGCAACCAGATGAACCTGGCGGATCGTCTCGATGGTCAGCGTAAGAACAACGTCGGCTTTGCTCTGACACAACTGCAGCGCCGTCTGGCTTCAAGTCCTGAGGCGATCTATCAGTCCCTGCGCAATCGTCGCAAGCGTCTGGAGAATCGAGTCGAGGAAGAGAAGTTGCACTTGCGTGGTGGCGGTGTCGCCAGTGTGCTGGGAGAGTACCTGGTTAAAAAACGTATCGAGGTGCCAGACAACCTCGACGACATGGAAGACGAGCTCAGCGCAGATGAGTACGAGCTGTACGCCGACCAATTGGTTGACCAGGCCAGTGCTGCCGAAACCATCGCCGAGATGGAAACTGAAATTTGCTTGCTCCAGGGCCTGGAACAGCAGGCGCAGCGCCTAGTGGCCTCGGGCAGTGACCGTAAGTGGGAAGAGCTGTCCTGCCTGCTGCAGGACTCACCGCAGATGTACAACGGCGAAAGTCGCCGCAAGCTGATCATCTTTACCGAGCATCGCGCCACCCTGGATTACTTGGTCAGGCGCATTGCCGACATGCTGGGGGATCCGCAGGCCATCGTCACCATCCATGGCGGCACCAACCGTGACGAGCGGCGCAAGGTGCAGGAAGAGTTTCGCCACAACCCGCGCGTGCTGGTGCTGATCGCCACCGATGCGGCGGGTGAGGGCGTCAACCTGCAGAACGCCAACCTGATGGTCAATTACGATTTACCGTGGAACCCCAACCGCCTGGAGCAGCGTTTTGGCCGTATTCACCGTATCGGCCAAGATCAGGTCTGCCACCTATGGAACATCGTCGCCAATGAAACCCGTGAAGGTGAAGTGTTTCAGAAGCTGTTCGAGAAGCTGGAAATCGAAAAGCAGGCGCTGGGCGGCAAGGTGTTCGACATCCTGGGCGAGGCGTTCGACAACGTATCGCTCAAGGATCTGCTGATCGAAGCCATTCGCTACGGCGACTCGCCCGAAGTACGAGCACGGCAAAACCAGGTCATCGAAGGGGCGCTGGACACCGAGCACCTGCGTGAAATCCTTCGTCGCAACGCGCTGGTCGAGCAGCACATGAGCCTCGACCAGCTGTATGCCGTCAAAGAAGAAATGGAGAAGGCCGAAGCCCGCAAGCTGCAGCCCTATTTCATCCGCGCTTTCTTCAATGAAGCCTTCACCAGCATTGGCGGCGAGCTGCGAAATCGCGAACCTGCGCGCTATGAGATTCGTCACGTACCGGCCGCATTGCGCGAGCGTGACCGCGTAATCGGTGAAACCCGTACACCTGTGCTCAAGCAGTACGAGCGCATCTGCTTCGAGAAGCAGCAGGTACGTGTGCCGGGCAAGCCTATGGCGGATCTGATCCACCCCGGCCATCCGCTGATGCAGGCCCTGACCGATATCACCCTCAGCGCTCATCGCGGCAAGCTCAAGCAGGGTTCGGTGCTGGTCGACCCCAATGACGACAGCCTGACCCCTAAAGTGCTGTTCATGCTCGACCACAGCATGCGCGAGAGTGCCGGCCACAGCACCGAACACCCCAAGATCGTCTCGCGCCGACTGCAGTTTGTGGAAATCGACCCGCAGGGCCAAAGCAGTAACGCGGGCTGGGCGCCGCACCTGGATCTATTGCCGATCAAGCCGGACGAGCTCGCCCTGGTGCAGGACGTGCTGAACGCCTCCTGGTTGCAACAGAACCTGGAAAATCTCGCGCTACAGCATGCCTCGCAGCAACTGGTGCCTGAGCATTACAGCGAAGTGAAAACTCGCATTCAGCGCCAGGCCGAGCGCGTGCTGGCCGCTGTGCATGAGCGCTTGGTCAAGGAAATCAACTACTGGTCTGATCGTTATCTTAAGCTCAGTGACGACGTGGCTGCTGGCAAGCAGCCGCGTATGCAGCCGGAGAATGCCCGCCGCCGCTATGAAGAGCTGACTGCCCGACTGGAGCAGCGCACCCGTGAGCTGCAAACCATGCAACAGGTCAGCTCTGCCACGCCCGTGGTGATTGGCGGAGCCCTGGTGATTCCTGCGGGCCTGCTGGCTCAGCGCCAAGGCGATACTGCGTTCTGCGCAGATGCAGAGTCGCGCTCGCGTATCGAGTGGGCTGCTATGCATGCCGTCATTGCAGCCGAGCAGGCTCTGGGACACAGCATCAAGGATGTATCCGCCGAGAAGTGCGGCTGGGATATCACTGCGCGCCCACCGGTAGCCGCCGATGGCAGCATCAAGGATGACCGCCATATCGAGGTCAAGGGGCGCGTCAAGGGCGCGACCACTGTCACCGTCACCAAGAACGAGATTTTCTCCAGCTACAACCAGGGTGAGAAATACATTCTCGCCATCGTGCTGGTGGATGGCGAGGATGTCGACGGCCCTTACTACATCAAGCACCCGTTCAAGAGCGAGCCTGAGTTCGGCATTGCCAGCGTTAACTATGACCTGCAAGAGCTACTGGGGCGTGCGATCAAGCCGGAGCAAAGCCTCTGAAACTCGCCGGCCTGCACCTGAGCAGGCATCGATGCTTTGAGGACTTAGAGATGGATTGCCGAAGCCGTACTGCGTCAGGGGGCGCCTGAGCTGCTATGACCGCTCAAATCAAATCGAAAGCGCCTCACGGCCTGGCCCTTCTGGAGGGCTGCGGCAGATGAAGCAGCACGAGATATTCGACTCACTCGCCAGAAACGCCTTCGACTTTCTGGAACGAGGGATAGAAGAGTTCGACAAATCCCCCAAATATTCGGTGATCCATTTCTGCGCTGCGGTGGAGATGCTGCTCAAGGCGCGCCTGATGAGGGAGCACTGGTCACTGACTGTTGCCAAACCTGAGCAAGCCAATCTCGCTAAATTCATGGCTGGAGATTTTGCCTCGGTCACGATGGATGAGGCACGCGCGCGGATTCGTGATGTCGCCGGGGAAGACATCGGTAGCGATGCGTTCACTAGCTTTCGAGCACTGGCCAATCACCGCAACAAGATGATCCATTTTTTCCATGCGGACATGGAAGAAGATGCTCAAGCCAAAGAGCTCATCGTCGCAGAGCACTGCCGGTCTTGGTTTCATTTGCATGGCCTGTTGCTACGGTGGGGCAATTATTTCAGCGACTTTCGGCCAGAAATTTCCCGAGCTGATCGATCGATGAAAAAGCACCGAAAGTACCTGAGCACCAAGTTCAAGACGCTCAAACCCGAACTGGATGCTGCGCGCAAGGTTGGCCGAAAACCTACGAGTTGCAGTGCCTGCGGCTTCAAGGCCGCCATCCCAGAGGATGAAATTCACGATCAGATCAAAACGGTGTCTTGCCGCGTATGTGACTACGCCGGAACGCAAGTCGAGATCGACTGCCCACACTGCGACAAACCCATCGTTGTCGCAAATGAAGGGTATGCGACCTGCGATCACTGTCATGGAGCAATTGAGCCTGAGCACCTGGTAGATGCACTGGCCGATCATGACGCAATACACAGCGCCATCAAGGATGGGGACGATAGCTGGGGGCTGGCCAACTGCGGTACCTGCGAGGGGTATCAGACTGTTGTTCGGCTAGACGATATTTATTTTTGCGCCAACTGCTTCGAGCTCTCGGATCACCTTGAGCAATGTGAATGGTGCAATACCCCGAATACCGGGGATATGGATGGCAGTTACTTAACAGGCTGCAGCCATTGCGATGGCAGAGCAGGCTGGGAGAATGACGATTAAATGAACATCAAGACCCCGAAAAAACTCATCGAAGTTGCTCTGCCGTTGGACGCAATAAATGCAGCGTGCGCTATTGAGAAGCAACCTTTCACAAGGAAGCACCCGAGATCAATGCACATTTGGTGGGCCCGCCGCCCCCAGGCAGCGGCGCGGGCAGTTATTTTTGCGCAGATGGTTAACGATCCCGGTTACGAGCGCCATTTGGGCCGTGGGGTGAACAAGGAGAAGGCTGCCGCCGAGCGTGAGCGGCTCTTCAAGATCATCGAGGATTTGGTGCAGTGGGAGAATACTAGCAACGAGTCAGTGCTGGAGCGTGCGCGGGCGGAAATCTGGAAGAGCTGGCGTGAGACCTGCGAGCTGAATAAAAGCCATCCGCAGGCGGCTGAGCTGTTCAATCCTAAGAAGCTGCCGGGGTTCCATGATCCCTTCGCTGGTGGAGGTGCGTTGCCTCTAGAGGGCCAGCGTCTCGGGCTAGAAAGCTATGCCTCGGACCTCAACCCGGTGGCGGTGACCATCAACAAAGCGATGATCGAAATTCCACCCAAGTTCTCCGGACGTGCGCCGGTAGGACTGGAAATCGATGCTGAGAAGGGCAGTAAAAAGCGCGCTACTCGCGATGCCTTTGAGGATTGGTCGGGTACAAAAGGGTTGGCGGAGGATGTTCGTCGCTATGGCGCATGGATGCGTGACGAAGCCCAGAAGCGAATCGGCCATTTTTATCCGCAGATCGAAGTCACTGCCGAGATAGTCGCCGAACGTCCGGATCTGGCCCAGTACCAGGGTGAGAAACTCACCGTGATCG
The DNA here is from genome assembly GCF_029959715.1 of Pseudomonas sp. PS02288. Classification (NCBI taxonomy): domain Bacteria; kingdom Pseudomonadati; phylum Pseudomonadota; class Gammaproteobacteria; order Pseudomonadales; family Pseudomonadaceae; genus Pseudomonas; species Pseudomonas sp. PS02288. Next base: position 88,190 of record NZ_JASCPA010000009.1, read on the forward strand.
CCTGGCTTTGGGCTCGTACGGTCAAAAGTCCCAACCCGGCGTTCAGCCATGTTGACGTCCCTCTAGCTTCTACTTTTATTTTGTCTAATAAGGTTGGAAAGGAAGCTTATGTTGATCCAGTGATTGACGGCGACAGCTATCGCTTTGCTGTGAAGGTAGGCGCGCCGCCAGTGTCTGCAAAAGAGGGGACTGCGGCAGGCAAACGCGGTGGCTTTTTATGCCTATTTTCAGATGCACCTATGGACTACAAGTACATTCGAGCCGAGGGGGCCGCAGGCCGAATGGGGCAAAGACTCATGGCAATTGTCGCCGAGGGAAAGCGGGGGCGTGTCTATCTAACACCGACAGATGAACATGTAATTGCAGCCAGTGCAGCTGAGTCGGTATGGCGCCCAGAAGTACAGTTACATGGGAAGTGTCGGGTCAATGTTTCCAATTACGGGCTCGATGTATATGGCGACCTATTTACACCCCGTCAGCTACTAGCCTTGACTAGCTTTTCAGATCTGGTCCAGGAGGCTATTGCCCGGGCTCGTGAGGATGCTCTGGCCGCCGGAATGGCTGACGATCGAGTGGGCTTGGAGCAAGGTGGGAAGGGTGCTACAGCTTATGCTCAGGCAATTGGGGTTTACCTGGGGATGGCAACATCACGCTGGGCAGACTTGTCCAACAGTCTCTGTGGTTGGAACAACATTAACCAGAATGTAAGAGCTCTTTTTTCACGCCAAGCGATACCTATGGCTTGGGACTACGTAGAGCTTTCTCCATTCGGTGCTGTTGGACCATGGTTTTCCGCTGTAGAAAGTATTGTTAATGCTGCGGAAAATTTGGCGCCTACTACTCCAGGTTTCGTCTCGCAGGCCGATGCTCAAACTCAGTCGATTAGTAAGGATAAGGTTGTGTCGACTGACCCACCTTACTATGACAATATTGGATACGCTGATCTGTCGGACTTCTTCTACGTTTGGCTGCGCCGCACGCTTCGCCCCATCTTCCCTGCTCTCTATAGCACTCTGGCGGTGCCCAAAGCCGAGGAATTAGTCGCCACACCATACCGCCACGGCAGTAGGGATAAGGCAGAAGCCTTCTTCCTCGATGGCATGACCGCTGCCATGCACAATCTGGCCGAGCAGGCGCATCCAGCATTTCCTGTCACTATTTACTACGCATTTAAACAGGCGGAGACAAAGGTAGAGGCAGGCACCTCCAGTACCGGTTGGGAAACCTTCCTTGCCGCAGTACTCAAAGCTGGATTTGCTCTTAGTGGTACTTGGCCAATGCGCACTGAGCGAGACGCTCGAGCAATTGGAATTGGAAGTAACGCTCTCGCCTCTAGCATCGTTCTGGTCTGCCGCCCACGCGCGACCGATGCGCCAAGCATTTCACGCCGCGAATTTATCCGTGAACTCAACGCCACCTTGCCTGACGCACTATTGGACATGACTCGTGGCGGCATTAACTCGCCGGTAGCCCCGGTGGATCTGTCGCAGGCGATTATTGGCCCCGGAATGGAGGTGTTCAGCAAGTACAGCGCTGTGTTGGAGGCTGACGGCTCGCGTATGAGCGTGCGCAGCGCGCTTCAACTGATCAATCGCTTTGTCGGCGAAGACGACTTTGACCACGACACTCAGTTCTGCCTCGCCTGGTTCGAGCAGCATGGTTGGGCAGAGGGCAAGTACGGCGATGCCGATGTATTAGCCCGTGCCAAAGGCACGAGCGTCAACGGCCTGGTGGACGCCGGTGTGGTGGAGAGCGCCAGTGGCAATCTACGTCTGCTCAAGTGGGCAGAAATGCCCCGCGACTGGTCGCCGGAAAACGACAGCCGCCTGCCTGTCTGGGAAGCCCTACACCAGTTGATTCGCGCTCTTAATCAGGACGGCGAAACCGCTGCAGGCCAACTGCTGGCACGCATGCCCGACAAAACCGCTGGCCTCACTGCTCTGACCTATCGCCTCTACACCCTCTGCGAGCGCCAAGGCTGGACCAACGAAGCTCGTGCCTACAACGAACTGCAAGGCGCCTGGCTCGGGATCGAACAAGCCAGCCAGGAAGTTGGCCACATCGGCAGCCAGGCTGCGTTGGACCTCTAAAAGGGATATCGCCATGCTCAAAAGCGCAACGATCAAAAACTTCGGCCGGCTGCCCAGCGGCGAGTACAAGTTCGCTCCTGGCCTGAATGTGGTGGTCGGCGAAAATGGCAGCGGCAAGAGCCAGCTGCTCAAGCTGCTGTATGCCTTGCTCAAGGTGCAGGCCGACAGCAAGGAACTGAACAAGACGACGCTGCAGAAGGACTGTGCTGACAAGCTGGTAGGGGTATTCCGCGCGGATGCCCTTGGCCGGCTGGTCACTCGCCGCCAGGGGCATGATCGCTGTGAGGTTGTCCTCTCCATGAAGGAGCAAAAGCAGGATCTGGCCATCAGCTTGTCCACCCGTTCCAGCAGCAGCGTACAGATTGACGTGCTGCCGACGACGAGGCTTGAGCTGTCGCCGGTCTACCTACCGACCCGCGAGCTGCTCACCCTGTGCCCCTGGTTCGTACCTCTATACGACAACCACCATGTGCCCTTCGAGGAAAGCTGGCGCGACACGGTTTCGCTGTTGGGCAAGCCGGCGCTGAAAGGCAAGCGCGAGGCAGTGGCCGCCGGCCTGCTGCAACCCCTGGAAGAGGTGATGGGCGGAAAGGTTGTGGTGGATACGCCCAGCGGGCGCTTCTACCTGCAGGTACCCGGTGGGGGCAAAATGGAAATGCCGCTGGTTGCCGAGGGCTTGCGCAAGGTGGCCATGCTGGCTCGCTTGATTGCTACCGGCTCCCTGCTGGAGCAGGGCTATCTGTTCTGGGACGAGCCGGAAACCAACTTGAATCCAAGGCTGATCCGCAAGATCGCTGCCAGCATCATGTCGCTCTGCCGGCAGGGGCTTCAGGTGTTTATCGCCACGCATAGTTACTTTTTGCTCAAGGAACTGGATCTGCTTTCGCGTCAGCAGCCTGTTGCGCAGCGCTATATCGGTCTGTCACTCGATGATGCGAGGCAGGTGCAGTGTGAGCAGGTTGATAGCCTGGCAGAGCTGACTTGCCTCGTTGCGTTGGATGAGGAACTGGCCCAGTACGACAGGGAAATGGAGATATCCCATGACGCAGCTGGTTGAAGGTGGTCTGCGTCTGACGTTCCCGGCGGGCTGGCAGGCGCTCAAGTTTGATGATACGTCCTGGCATCGCCAGCGATTTGGTCATCATCAGGCGATGGATGTTCTCGCTACCCATTCTGGTCAGCACTGGTGGATTGAGATCAAGGACTGTGAGGGGTTTGAACAAGATAACCGCCCGCGCATGTCACCCGCTGAGCCGCAGGAGGTAGAGCAGGCGCGTACATGGGTCAAATCACAAGGGCTAGAAAGCCGTGTGCGGTTGACACGCGCCAAGCCGTTCATCATCGATGAACTGATCGAGAAGCTGCGCAGTACTTTGGTCAGTGTGCTTGCAGCAAAGCGCCAGGGAGAGGCCGAGTTGCAGCCCTATGTGGCCGTCTTTGATCAGGGGATGCCATTTAGCGTGATCTTGTTGCTTACTTGGGACATCGCCGATTTCAACCGTCTAGCCCAACGTCTGCAGCAGAAGCTGAATAGGGTACTACTGCCGTATGGGCTTCAGGGCCTAGTGGTTAATGACCTTGGGCGTGTGGCCGGCCTGGCCTGTCAGGTATCAAGAATTTGAACGTCGCTCGCGGTGCTGTGCGTGGTCGAATTATTTGCGCCGTAAAGGACGCGCGTGGGGAAGGAGCGCCTGGCTCTGCTCCGGTAATCGAGGAAGCAAAAGAATGACTTTGAAACCCTGGCGTTTGATCGCCGAACCCCATGAAGACGTGCGCAGCGGCACCTTTGTTCAGGCTGAGTTCGCTGCGGATATCACGCGAGTGCACACCGGTACGGCGCCAGCGGAGTATCAAGATCCGAAGCTGTTCTTCCAGCGCACCTTTATTACCGAGGGCATGCGCCTGTTGCTGGATTCGGTGGTCAAGCGGCTGTCCGGCAAGGGCGGGGATCCGGTTATCCAGTTGCAGACGGCGTTCGGCGGCGGCAAGACCCACACCATGCTGGCGGTCTATCACCTCGCTCAGGGCAAGGTGCCTGCTAGTGAGATGCCGGGTGTTGGGGCGATTCTGAACAAAGCCGGTGTTACCGAGCTGGCACCTGCGCGGGTAGCGGTGTTGGATGGCATCAAGTCTTCCCCTAATCAACCGGTACAGCATGGGGCTTGCTCGGTACGTACGCTCTGGGGTGAGTTGGCCTGGCAACTGGGCGGTGATGAGGGCTATGCGCTGGTCGCTGATGCTGACCTGTCGGGCACCTCGCCGGGTAAAGACGTGCTGGTCACTCTGCTAAGCCGTTATGCACCTTGCGTCATCCTGGTCGACGAACTGGTGGCCTATATCCGCCAGTTCGAGGAAGGCGTTTCGCTGGCCGGCGGAACCTTCGACTCCAACCTGACCTTTGTCCAGGCGCTGACCGAGGCGCTCAAGGCTGTGCCTACGGCGGTGATGTTGGCCTCGCTGCCTGAGTCCGAAAAAGAAGCTGGCAGCCAGCGTGGCGTGCGCGCCCTGGAGGCACTGTCGCATTACTTCGGTCGTGTGCAGGCACTGTGGAAACCGGTGGCAACGGAGGAGGCGTTTGAGATCGTTCGTCGTCGCCTGTTCAGCCGAATCAATGACCAACTGGCTGCCGAACAGGTGTGCCGTCAGTTCGCGGATTTCTACATTGCCCATAGCGGCAAGTTCCCGTCTGAAACCCAGGAAAGCCATTACTACGAGCGTCTGAAGCAGGCTTATCCCATTCATCCTGAGGTGTTTGACCGGCTCTATGACGACTGGTCGAGCCTCGATAACTTCCAGCGCACCCGTGGCGTGCTGAAGATGATGGCTAAGATCATCTACAGCCTCTGGAAAGACGGAAACAACGATCCGTTGATCATGGCTGGTAGCCTCCCGTTTGCGGATACCGACACCCGCAACGAGTTCACCTATTACCTGCCAGCAGGCTGGGATCCGGTAGTGGATCGGGATATCGACGGGCCGCGTGCCGAAACCGTCGCCATCGAAAACCACGATGCACGCCTTGGCGCTGTGCATGCATGTCGTCGGACGGCGCGTACCATTTTCCTCGGTAGTGCGCCGACAACCTCCAGCCAGCTTGTTCGCGGTATCGAGCTTGAGCGCGTGTTGCTGGGTAGTGCTCAGCCGGAGCAGCAACTGGGCCTGTATGAGGATGCACTGCGCCGCCTGGGTGACAAACTGCATTACTTGAACAGTGCCAACAGCCGCTACTGGTTCGACACGCGTCCGAACCTGCGTCGCGAGATGGAGGAACGTAAGAAGCGCTTCAAGGATCGTGAGGATGTGTTCCCGACCTTGCGTCAGCGCCTCAACAACCTGGGCGGCTGTTTTGGTGGGGTGCACGTTTTCACTGGCAGTGCCGATGTACCGGATGACTGGTCATTACGTCTGGTAGTGCTGGCGCCTGATTCGCCTTACAGCAAAACCGGGCCGAATGCGGCGCTGAACAAGGCGTTGGAGATCCTTAAAAGTCGAGGCGAGCAGCCGCGTCAAAAGCAGAATCGCCTGATTTTCCTGGCCGCGGATGCCGACAACGTCAGCCGCTTGAAGGATCACGCACGTTCGGTGCTGGCCTGGGAGTCCATCGTCAGCGACTACAAGGATAACCGCCTTACCCTCGACAACCTGATGGCGAAAAATGCCTCAGCCAGCTTGGAGCAGGCGCGTGAGACGCTGAATCGTACCCTGCGCGAAACCTGGAAGTGGCTGCTGGCGCCTGTGCAGCACGCCAGTAACCTGACAGAGATTGTCTGGGAGCCCTATGCAGTCAACCCGGGCGCGTCGAGCCTGTCCCAGGAGATCGAAAAGGTTCTGCGGGAAAACGAGCTGCTGATTACCGAGTGGGCTCCGATCCATCTGTCCAACATGCTCAAGCGCTGGTTCTGGAAAGACGGCGTGGCTGAAGCTGGCGCGTTGGATGTCTGGCAGAAAACCTGCTGCTATTTGTACCTGCCGCGCCTGCGCGACGATCAGGTGTTCGCTCGCACTCTGAATCAAGGTGTACAGAGCAAGGACTTCTTCGCAGTGGCGCAGGGTAAGGAAGGCGATCGCTATCCGGGCTTTGTGTATGGCAAGTCGACCTCGGTCATTCTCGATGGCTCTTGCCTACTAATTGAGCCAAGTGCGGCATCGGACTATGCAGAGTCGCTCCGAGCCAAGGAGGCAGCAGCCAATGCGGCGTCCACAGTGCAGATGCCTGCCGGCGAGCTGGTCCATGATATTCCTGCTGGCAGTTCTGCTGGATCAGTTGGCGGTGCTGGTGCTGTGGATGGTTCGGTCGGCTCGGTTGATGTACCGGTGGTGAAGGCACTGCCGACGCAGTTCTATGCCAGCGCGGAGCTAGATCCAGTCAAAGCCAAGATGCAGTTTGCAACGCTGGTCGACGAGGTGATTCAGCAGTTCACGGCCAAGCATGGCGTGAATGTGAGAATCTCCATCGACATCCAAGCCAGCAGCGCAGGGGGGTTTGACGATTCGGTGCAGCGTTCGGTGAAGGAGAACTGCAGCGTGCTGAAGGTGAATACCTACGAGTTTGACTAGAGGCCTTGATGGTGGGCGTCCTTGATGACGCCCACTGCTACCGCCAGTGACCCGGGATTTCGATGCCGTAGTTCTTGGCGACGGTTTTCAGTGTGGCGAGGATCTCAGCGTGTCGTGCCTGATCGGCTGGATTCCAGATTTCACGGCGATCCAGTAGGCCTTTCAGCTCGCCCAGGTTGTACATCCCCAGGCGATGAAAGTTTCCCCAGCTGGGTAAGCCAAACAGGTTGTAGATGACCGCGGTGGCGTCGCGCTCGCTGGCAAGACGCTTTTCCCCGCTGAGCTTTTCGGCAGCAGTTTCGGCTTCATCTCGGTCGTCGTAGGTGTTGAGTAGTTTCATCAGTGCTTGGTGGATATCCAATCGGGCTGTGGATGTTGCCTGACTGACAAAAAAAGAACATCCAAGGATATGTTGAGGGAGAGCCGCTTGCCTACGGCTCTCCCTGATTGCGGCACCATTTGAATTTGTGTCTCGTTGCAGCCGAGCCACATGCAGGTGGGTGAGCTGTAGTGGTCCCGTGGTGAGGGCCTGGATCCAGTGGCGCTCGGGCTATTATTGCGGTTTGAAGCCCAGTGGTTTGTCGGCGCTACTGAAGCAGAGGATGGTTTCGCAGTACCCGCCTTCCTGTTCAACTTCTGCAATTTCTTCAGGATGAATTGCAGGGAGCCACTTGCCTAGATCTTCGATCGCCACGGGCTCCTCATTGATGTAGCAGTCATCGTCCATGCGGGGGTTGCACCAAGCACTCTTAACTTCTGGCCATTGAAAGCGACTGGGGGCTGACGTCGACTGCTGAGTCTTTGCGCGTACTTCTCCTTTCTGGGCTTGCCACGCTGCGTAACCGCCGTCATAGCGAACGTCGAACACACTGGCAAGCTTATTATCGGGAATACCGCTATCCAGGTAGAACTTGATCAAGGTAGAGCCAGCCTCGACATATGAGACCTGGCGATTGGTGTCGAGGCGGTAGGCTACCGGCTTGCCATCAGTACTGGTACCGATGCGGTACCAGATAGCTAGTGTAAACTCAACATCCTGACCAAATTCACCTACTTCCCCTCCGCTTATCCGACACGTGCCGCGAATGCACCTGCCGCGCACCTTATTCCAGTAACGCACATTCTGTTGACGTTGGGCATCCCAAACGACCACCTGCCGGTCGGATGACAGCCAGGTACAGACGATAAAGGCTTTGCCTTGGAAGTCATCTGATCGACACGGGATGACTTCAGGGAGACCTTCGGTGGACGTCTCGTCTGGGTAAATGACTCTGCTCCAGTCCCTTTGGTCCATACTCTCACCGGCCAGAGCGGTGGTGCAGAACATGAACAGCAGAATGCTAATGATCTTTTTCATGGAGTCTCCAGTATGTTGTTTTCGGTCGAGGGCGAAATAAGGTCAGGCTGTTTAATGGCCGGTAACTGGCAGGCGAACCCCGACATGTTGCAGGGTGCTCACATGTGTTTTCGACGGGGGCTGAGAACTATTTTTTGTAGATAACCCGGAGCCGCTGATTCACGTAGTCCTTCAGGATTTCGTAATCGGGGTTCCGGGTTAGCAGCCGATGTCCAGCATTGGCGACGGCTGCGATCCCCAGCACCGTCACTGTCACCGGAGTCGCAGCGAGGCCGGCGAGGGCACCGAGCGCTCCACCTTGAGCGGCTGCGCTCTTCATATCGCTGACGACCCTACAGGTCATCCCCAGCTTTTCAATCTTGGTTTCGACCAGTTTGATGCCAGCCATGAAGTTGCCCCTGAGGCCATTGATCTCGAAGGACGCTTTGCTGCGCACGAGGCTGTCGATCTGCGCTTCGTTCAGTCCGGTGATGACGTTCATATTGTTCTGTGCTCCCTGCCGGGCATTGATGTTGTAGGAGAGGTCGAATATCAACTTTTATGGTCGAGTCTCGGTTTGTGAGGCCCTTCATGTCAACGGGTTGATGCCCAACCATCCAGGTCGATCTGGAGGGTGGCATGTCAAAAACCGATTCGAGGCAGTTGGCTGAAGTCGTGGGGCAAGCGATTGCTCGTCAGCGGATGCGCTGTAAGCTAAGCCAGGAACAGGTCGCGGAGCGATTGGGGATTGGCAGTGAGGCTGTATCCCGCATTGAGCGTGGCGTCGTGATGCCCAACGTGGAGCGTCTGGTCGAGCTGGCGAGCATCTTCGGCTGTGAGACCGCCGACCTGCTGACCGAGGGCAGCTCGCGTCCGGAGGATCAGGCGCGTCGACTGCAGGGGCTCCTGTCCACGCTGAACTTGGATGATCGTGCGCTGGTGCTGGAGTTTGTGGAGCGTCTGGTGGAGCGCCTCAGCCAGGGCTAAGGCCCTCATTACTTTCTGTCGTCTCGTCGAACAAGGCGCCGCAGCATAGACACAGGCAGTCGAAGCCGGTGAAGTGAAACCGCACGACATCCTCTGCCGCCTTCCGCGCCTCCGGGTACGCGGGTGCGACCGCTGCCAGGCCGCTGAGAAGAGCGGCATGGCAGCTCCCCTCATGATGGCGCCGAGCGCCCTTGATTGCCCCATCGAGCAACCCGGCCAGCAGGGTCAGCCCTTTGGCTGCGTCCCGTGTCAGCACGGCGCTGGAGTCGCAGATCAAACACTGTCTGTTCATCGTCATGCTCCCTATCGCGTTGAGGCGGCCAGTGCATGCCTGGCGGCTCGGGGTAGTGATTATTTCGGTGATGCAGTGGTGGACTCTGACGCTGCTGTCCCGGGTACCAATGCCTTCACGAGGCGGCAGAAAATCCAGCACGCCAGCAGTACGGCGATCAGCAGGGGCGGAAAGCGCACCATCAGAAGCACCAGCAGCAGAAGGGCCAGGCAGCCCGCGAGGATGCCGGCGAACATGAACACGGCAGCAAAGATCCGCAGTAGCGTCATCGTCGCGCTCTCCTCACAGGTAACCCTGTTCCGCCAGCGATACGCAGCCCTCGTGGCCCACCACGATATGGTCCAGGGTTCGTACCCCGATCAGGTTCAGGGCCTCCCGCAGTTTGTGAGTCAGGGTGAGGTCCGCTTGGCTGGGTTCCGGATCACCGGAAGGGTGGTTGTGAACCAGTACGGTTGCCGCGGCGTTGTGCTCCAGGGCAGCCTTGACGACTTCCCGGGGATAGACGCTGGCGCTGTCCAAGGTGCCCCGGAACAGTTCGTGAAAGACGATCACCCGGTGCCGGCTGTCGAGCAGAAGCAGGGCGAATACCTCATGCTCGTATTCGCCCAGCAACGCCTGCAGGTGGCTGAACACTTCCTTTGGTGAAGTCAGTGCTCGCCCCCGACGCAGACGCAGATTCGCCAACTGCCGGGCCATCAGCAGGATGTCGGTTTCGGTGACCGGCGACTCGACCAGGTAGGTGCCGGTCGATTCACTGGCCTTCAGCTTGTGCAGGCGCATGCTGGGCTCCTTGGTGGTGATCTGTCGGTGGGGTGTGGCGCTGGGCTTGTGCGTCCAGCTTCTCGGCCAGGCTGGTTTTCGCCGAGCGCTGGGGAGTGTGGGTGGCTGGAGATGGGCTTTCCTCGGCGGGGTAGAACTCCTCGGCGACGGCGCCCGCGTCTTCCTCGCTGTCCTCGAAGGCGCCATTGCCGAAGCCACGCTGCGCCGCTTCATCCAAGGCGGCCTGATCGAAGCCAGCTGCTTGCCGCTGCGCATCGAGCGTGTTGGCGACCTGCAGCGCCTCCGTCATCTCCATACCGCCGCGTACCGTCAGGTCGACGTAGAAGATCGGCGTGCCATGGCTTTGCCGGGTGGACTTTCCACGCAGACGCAGCTCCAGTGGCAGGCACGCCAGGCGGTTGCCCGAGATGGCCTGGAAGTAGTGCAGGCGAGCAGCCAGCGTGCGGATGCTGTTGAAGCCGGTGGTGCGGAATACGAAGCTGCCCAACGGGTCGTCGTCGCCAATGACCACGTTCAGTCGGCCGTAGGGCTTGCAGGCATTGCCTTTGGCCAGTGGGCAGGCGTCCGGCGAAGGGCAGGGCAGCGACTGCATGCCGTCCTGAGTGACGCGCTTGCAGGTTTCGCCGTTGCCGACGCACAGCGGCCGTCCGGACTGGCGGTCGAACAAGGTGTAGTCGGCGCGGAAATTCAGTTCTGGTTCGTTGAACAGCAGGCGCACCGGGATACTGCGCAGCTTGTCGTCCTTGCCCTGGCGCAGCTCGTCATTGAGCGGGTGCAACAGCCAGCCGTCCTTGCCTTGTACCTGGGAGGTGATGGTGAACTGGTCATCCTTCTCCGGCAGGCGCTTGCCGTTCTTCTCGACGACCTTGCCTATCGAGATGCGTCCGAGCACCGGCGGTGTGATAGCCAAACCTTTGAGCATGGCGGTTCTCCTGAAAATGAAAAAAGGCCAGCCATGCAGCGCGAACTGCATGGCCTGGCCAAGGGGAGGGAAGAGTTGATGGAGGCGGAAATCAGCCGACCAGGAAGCGCCGTGCACCGGGTTTCAGCAGCGGGTATTTGGCCAGCAGGTAGGGCTTGTCCTTGAGCAACTGAGTGACATCGAGACCGATGCTGTCCTTGGCCTTGCGCCAGCTGACATAGCCGCTGGAGAACTCCGCCCGGCTGGCTTCGCCCATGGCCTGCTGCAGAATCTGCTTGAGCTCGGCCTCGCGCTTTTCCTTATCGGTAATCGACTGACGAACGGCCTTCAGCTCAATGTAAGCCGCTGACAGACCAGCATGCTGGCTGAAGTCGACGACCTGGCCGCTATCCTCCGGGTAGAGGCAGCGCAGGGCTGATTCAGCGGAAGCTGTGCCGTCAGCCGGTGGTGGTGTATCAGTCTCCACGTAGTGCCAAAACTGGCGCTCCAGCTCGATCAGGCGAGCAATCATCTGCTCATCCCGCTCGATACGGTGGATCTCCAGCGTCTGGCCGCCCAGCAGTACAGCCACATCTGCTGCCTGCTTGCCGGTGACGGCGAGCTGGTGCATCACCTGAAACTGGACATACTCCGGCACGCCCTCTTTCCAGAGGCGTGCCCCGTTTATGCCGGCTGTCTTGCATTCGAGGATCTGCACATCGTCGACCCCGATCACCTCGCGGTCGATGTTGGCTAGCATCCAAGGCAGCTTGGGATCCGGGTGCTGCAGTACGGCGTTGATGCGCCGTACCTTGTTCTTCGTGCGCTTGCTGTAGTGCCAGGCCACGATGGGCTCCAGGACGTTGCCCCAGTACATCGGGCTTTCCTCATCGTGCGGATCAGCCTTGGGCATGCCGGCATCGCGACCGGTTTTCTCAAGCCACAGCTCCAACTGCGACTTATAGGGATTCAGTCCCACGGCTGCGGCTGCATCCGAACTGCCGATGCCTTGCTTGCGGATCTGCAGCCAGTCTTCGCGCGGCAGCTCCTTGGTGCTGACCAGGCGCAGGGCAGGGCGTTTCTTGCTGGTGCTGCCGTTCAATGACGTTGCTTTCATGGTATTCACCTGCAGACATAAAAACGCCCGACCAGCACAAGGCTGACCGGGCGCGAGGGTTGATGTGGTGGAGGCTTAAGCGGCGAGCTGCAGCGCAGCGTCCAGGGCGCGCTGCTTGATCTGCGCGCCTTGGCCGAACCAAGCCGAGTCCATGCGGTACTCGTTGCTGCGTGCACGGCGCTCGTGGTCGACGTACTCGGTCACGGCATTGAGCAGGCCCCAGGCGGTGCCGCGTGCCGAGTTCAGCTGGCTGCCGCGACCACGACCCTCGTATAGCTCCTGTACCTTGCGCAGGGCGCGCTCGTTGGGCAGCTGCTCCGGCAGGGCGCCGGTCGGGCTGGTCTCGCACATCACGTTCATGAAGAAACCCAGTGCCTCATGCCACTGCACCTTGCGTTCAGCCAGGTGGCGCATGCGGTACATGAAGTCGTCCCATTGCGATACGGCGATACCGAGCTGCTTCTTCACCAGGTCACCGTCGAAGCGCGTGCTGTGCGGCACCTTAATCGCACGGCTGGTGCCGTCTAAGGCAATGGTCAGCGTGTTGTTGCAGACCACACGTACCGTAGTCGGCGTTGCTGTGGTGGCCAGGGTTCCGTCGCAGGAGGTCGCCAGCAGCAGGTAGCCGTTGACCTGGTCGTTGCCCTTGAGCGCAGCGCTTTGCCCAGTACGCGCCAGCGCCCAGAACTTGCGGCCACCCTTGAGTACGCCGGCGGTTTCCAGCTCGTAGCCGGAAACCTCGGTGAGGTCTCGGTAAAACTCCAGCACTTCCCGAGGTTGCACGGTGTGGTAGCGCTGGGAGACCACCGACAGCGGTACCTTGGTGTCCGAACGGAACAGCACCTTCTGTTCGGGGAAGGAATGGATAGCGCCCAGGTGGCCGACGGCATCAGATTTGAAGTGCACAGGGCTTTCCAGGATCTGCCAGTCCATGCCGGCTTCACGCTGCCAGACTTCGATGGGTTGTTTTTGAGTGAGCTGATTGCCCAGGCCATGCCACGGGGTGGCGCCGGCATAAGCCATGGTTACGACGAGATGAGCCATTTGGATGATTCCTTTGGGTACAAGCCGGCATAAAGCGCTGCGCGAGGCGCAGCACCGACCGGCGAATGAAATGAGGGAGTGGGCGTGGTGCCGAATCAGGCCGGCAGGTTGAAGCGATGACCGCAGAGCAGACAGAGGTTGTGGGCCAGGACGTGACGGTCGAGCGACTCGCCGAGCTGAGCGCCGAGCGCGCAACCACCAACCCCACCGGCCAGGCCACCGAGGATGGCACCCGACACGGAACCGAGGGTGATGCCGACAGGGCCAGCGAACGCGCCGATAGCTGCGCCAGCCTGGCCACCTGCCAGGGCAGCGCTGACGCCCCGCGCAACACCGCTCACGGTGCCGATGGCCGCGCCGACTTTCATGGCGTGATGGAAGGAAGCGACTTTGGGGGAGTGACAGCGAGGGCACTGCAATGACATGGGGATAACCTCCTTGGTGCTTATGTCATCGCGATAATGTGTGGTTGAGATTTTTTCGAATTGAATGGCTGTGCTGGGCTCCAATCGTCCAACATGGGCACCGCTCGGGCAGGCTACGCGCTGCAAACTGAGCTAGGGATGGTCTGAAGTAGTCAGGTATTTCTGGCTGACTCCAGCCCTTGCCGATTTCAAAACGGTGATTCGGCTAGAAAACGATCAAATCATCCCCTCTTTCCGGATTTATAGCCGGCGCGAGCAC